>DAOTUF010000190.1:0-10005 GCA_034437495.1 Chloroflexaceae bacterium
CCGCGACAAGCCCGCCAGTTCTGCCGCCTTGCCCGACGAGAGCTTGCCCAGTTCGAACATCTTGATCGCCGCCATCAACCGAATATGGGCTTCCAGTTCCTCCGGGGTCAACTGTATAGTATGCTCCAGACCCTCCGGGTAGGTCAACATCAGGTGTGCCATGGTGGTACGCTCCTCCTTCCTATCTCCATCCATATCAATTCCTCCTGCTATGCTCCCACTCTGCTGGCGGCTAGCCCGGCGGCAGGTCCAGGTCATCATCCAGGTAAGACAGGCTTACCAGCACATTCCGCACACGCAACACAAATTCCCCAGGGCGCGTAATGGCAACAGCCGCGTGGCCGGGCTGAAAGTCCTTCACATTGAACGTGACGAGCCAGACACACGCTTCACGGAGTGCCACCACCAGAATAGGCAGATCCTTCGGGTCCGCTTGCCCGATATACGGTTGGAGATCGTCGGGGGCCGGGTCAGCTACCACTCGCAGGCAGCGGCTCACAAGCTGCTGAAACTTTGGCAGGGCCAGCGGCAGTTTGTCAATCAGGTTGCGCTCTACCTCAACAATGACCTGCTGCGGAGTGACCGCCTCTATCAAAGTAATCTCGGCCATCCGCAGCACAACCAGGCTGGCCCCATGCTCACCAGGAGCCGCGGCCGCAGCAAAGAGCACGTCAGCATCTACCAGCACGCGGGGTCTAACAGGACGGTTCATGAGCATAGTGCTCCTGGTAGTATCGTTGGCGCTGTTCTCGCAACCCCTGCAACAGGTCGTCAATACTCAACCCCGCTTCCTGGCGCAGGCGTTCTATCTCCCGCGCCAGGCCGGGCACCCTCGACGTGCGGGGGAGCAGCACGAGCATACCGTCCAGGTCGAACAGCGCCAGCACGTCGCCCGCCTGAAGACCATACTTCTCGCGCAGGCGCTCCGGGAGCACCAGAGTCCCCTGCTCATCTACCGACAGTGTTGTTTCCTCCATACCCGTATGCTCCTCTGATTCGTTATCATTACCTCCTGGTATTCTACCACTCTGGCGGCTAGCCCGGCGGCAGGTCCAGGTCATTCCCCTGCCTCCCCGGACATCTGGAGGACCCGGAGGCGCAGGGATGGACTGATATAGCGTCCCTGGGCAACCATCGCATCAAGAACCGGGCGTACTTCGGGAAGCAGGCCAGTCTGCTTTGCCTCAAGCACTACCCCGATGGTCCCCGTGAGCGCAAGTCCACGCTTCTGAGCAACCTGCCGCCCCTGACGATCGTCCATAATCACCAGACGGGAGGTGCTGGCCTGAGCCAGGGTAATGACCGCAATCTCCCCCCTCCCCAGGCTGCTCATTGCCATCAGCGAGGGATCAGCAAGGATGGGCACCACCAGCAACCAGGGAAACGTCAAAAGGTCGGGATCGCCAGGTTGAGCCTTTGCCCGGAACTCCTCCAGAACCGCTTCGGGAATGCGGACCTCGCCATACAACCGGGGGAGCAAATCAAGCAAGCCCACTCCCACCAGCTTAATCAATCAGCGGGCTGGTATTGCAAATAACGGGCTGCAGCCGCATGGTGCCTCTCCTGCTCCACATCCATCTCCTCATCAAACTCGGAGACGCGGTAGTGCCCCAGAAGGTCAAGAAATTCACGCCGCGAGATACCAAGCACCTCCGCCGCCCTGCCCGACGAAATCTTGCCCAGGTCATACAGACCAACCAGCAGCGACTCCCGCGCCAGGCCGGGCACCCTCGACGTGCGGGGGAGCAGCACGAGCATACCGTCCAGGTCGAACAGCGCCAGCACATCGCCCGCCTGAAGACCATACTTCTCGCGCAGGCGCTCCGGGAGCACCAGAGTCCCCTGCTCATCTACCGACAGCGTTGTTTCCTCCATACCCGTATGCTCCTCTGATTCGTTATCATTACCTCCTGGTATTCTACCACTCTGGCGGCTAGCCCGACGGCAGGTCCAGTTCATCCTTGAGCAGCACATCGGTTGGCACCCCGAAAAACCGCGACAGCTTCAGCACCACTTCTCCAGTCGGGTTTCTCTTGCCAGCCTCCAGGTAGCTGACGTGGGCATTGGTAAAGCCAAGTTCAGCAGCGAGTTCTTTCTGCGACAGACCCCGCCGCTCTCGTAAGAGCCGAAGTTTTGACGGAAAACCTTGCATGGATTGAACGTGTGTGGTATACTTAACTCTCAGTTGAACCTCCCGCGCTGTCGCAACCAGCCGGGAGGCAGAAGATTTAGGACCGACGCGAGGGTAGCACCGGTCGTGCGCCCCCGGTGCTGCTATTCTACCACGGGGACCGGGCGCAGGGAACCACGATGAAAAAGGAGAGGACCTTATGGAAAACCAATCCACCCGGACCAGCACCTACTCCCTGGACGAACTGTTGTGGATGTGGAAGGGCGGTAAGCTCACCCCGGACCAGGCCATCGGGCAGATGATGCAGCACCTTTTGCTGCTGCGCGGTCAGTTGCAGGAGTTTCGCCGCCACCTGGCCGAAGCCTCATCGAGCCTGGTCGGGACGGACGAAGCCCCCTCGGGCAAACGGACGAAGCGGTAGGACCGGGCGCTCATAGCGCACTACCGACCCCGGCCCCTCACGGCTCCCTGCTCAGGCACCGTTCCGCCTCGTGCTGCATTGCCGCGGCCACCTCTTCGTGGTCGGTCGCCCCCTCCAGCAGCGTGGGCAGAAACGCATTGATACCCTGGAGGGCACAGCGCAGGGCCGGGGTTGGCGGCAGTCCACTGGCCGTTTCCGCCTGAAGGATGGCCGCCCCCAACACCGGGTCGCTGGTTATCTCTGGCGCGGTCAGGGCCGCCCGCAGCGCAGGCAGCCGCCCGCAACCCCGCGCAAGGCGCACCTGGACATCTCGCCCAACCAGAAACCGCGCCAGTGCCCGGGCGTGTGCGAGCGGTTCCCCCTCCACGTCCCGGTGGACCATCAGGTAGCTTCCGCCCATCGCCGACGCCGCCATCCGTCCCGTTGCGGGGATCTGCGGCAGCGGGGCAATGCCCAGGTCCAGCGTCGGGCTGAGGCTGCGATACCCCGACAGCGCCCAGGTTCCGTCTATCGCCAGAGCCACCCGCCCACTGCCAAACAGCTCCCGCCCCGCTTCATACTCCTGCTGGTCTGGCGGTGCGGCTACCGCCAGTTCCCGCAGCAGGTTGAACGAACTGATGACCTCCGTCGTCGTGAGGGTGGGGGTGGTGCCGTCGGTGGTGGTGATGTGCCCCCCGAAACCGTTGACCCACACCAGCAGCCACCGCGCCTCCTCCCACGCCGCCACCAGGCCATAGCGGTCATCCCCCGCTATCCCGCGGGCAAGCGTGATGAGCGCGTCGGTGGTGGGGGGAGGCTGCGCCACCATCGCCCGGTGAGTGAGCAGCAGCAAGAAATCCTGGGCTGTGAGGGGCTGCCCCCAGAGGTCCCCATCATAGGTCGCGCTCTCCACCACCGCCTGCACAAACCGTCCCCCCGCCGACGACTGCCCGAGCGGTTGCGGTTGGAGGACCCCATCGTGCAGCAGCCCCGCCAGATCCCCTTCGTCTCCCCAGATGAGGTCTGGCGGCGGCTCCCCCACCAGTTCAGCGACCGCCATATCAACCCGCAGACTATCACCATCTTTCGGAACGACCACCACCTCAACCCCCTCCCGCGCACCAAACTCGCCCGCCAGGGTGCGGACCATCTCCAGCACCTCCCCCTGCTCACTGGTCCAGAGCGTCAGCGTGGGCGTCGGGGTGGGCGTCGGAGAAGGGGTCAGGGTCTCCGAAAGTGGGGGCGTGCCCGGGCGGAGCGTGGGCGAGAGCGGACGGGTCGTCTCGCTCGGGGAGGGAGAGCGGGGAACGCGAGCGGACGGGGTGGAGGTGGGGGCAGTGGAGATACCACGACCGGTGCAGGCCGCGAGCATCGCCACCACCAGCACTAGCAGCACTAGCACGAACAACCGCCCGGGGCCGACCCCCGTCTTTCCTGCCCATGCGCCTGCCCGTGCTCCCACTCCCCTGCTCTCTTTCCCATGGCTCATCACCCGTTCCCTATCCCCGTTCCCCCTATTCCCCATCCTCCCCATCTGAGGGCACAGAGGGGAGTTCCATTTCCGGGAGCGGGAGAGGCTCCTGGGGCGTGGGAGAAGAGGCAGGGAGCGCAGGTGGCGCGGTCGGCGCAGGCGGCGCGGTCGGTGCGGGGAGCACCTCCCCTTCGGGTGGCTGCGTCGGATTGGCTGGCTCCCCTGCTGCCGTCGGTAATGGAGGGGCCGGGGGAGTAGCGGGAAGCGGGGCCGGGGCCACAGGCGACTCCGGCTGCGGCGAAGCGGGTGGAAGCGTGGGGGCTACCGACTGCCCATCGTCTGGCCCGCGCACCCCCAGAATCACCGAAGCGCCCGGGTAAATCCAGTTCCCCGCACCGGGCATCGTGCTGATGACCGTGTAGGGCGCATACTGGTCGAACACATCGGGAATGCGCTGGCGGGACTGGTGGTCCACATGCACGTTATACACCCCGGAACTGGATAGCATCTGCCGCGCCTGCGACTCGCCCACCCCGATCAAATCGGGCATCTGGACCGCGCCGGGCACGGGGGGGCGGGGGGTCGCCACCTGCGGCGGTGGGGTCGGCGTCGGGGTTGACGGCACCGCGAACATATCAGACGTGCAGAGCGGCAGGTAGGGCGTAGACCCGGCACTCCCCCCTGCCCACTGGTAGGACACCTTCATATCGGCTTCAGGGGTGGGCACATTCCAGACCGAAATTGATGTGATGAGGTTGGTCGGGTACTTCTCCCCGTAGGCGGGTCGGCAGTAGCGGGGTCGAGCACTCCCCTCAACCTGGGGGACTCGGATAGCCGTATAGCGCCGGTAGAAGTCGCACGAGCCATCCAGATCGACACGCTGGCTGGTCTGGCGGGTCGAACTCACCGCACTCGTCCCCGACAACCACTCCCGGGCAAACAGTTCGGTGTCATATCCCCCGAACGCGCCCGGAATGGCGCAGATGGACCGCCGGACCACGCTTCCATCGCCGGGGAGGGAGAAGTCCTGCGGCAAGCGGTCATCGGAGAACGGCCCTTTGAGCACCTGGTGGAACTCCGGGTGATAGGTCTCGGGGTTCGTTTCATCCACCCATGCAAAAATCTCCTCCATCACGTTGTGCCAGATAATCCCCCCCCCCTGGAGGCTCTCAACCCGGTCTGTCTGCTCATTGTTGTTGTTGCCGCTCCACACCCCGACCGTCACATAGGGGGTATACCCGGCGGTCCAGGCGTCGCGCCAATCTTCACTGGTGCCCGTCTTGACCGCGGCAGGCTGCGAGAGCTTCAGCTTGCTGTTCTGCCCCCAGATGGGCGTGCGGGCTTTGTCATCGCTGAGGATATCGGTGATGATGCTCACCAGCGCCGGGTCAACCACCTGGTGGCCGGCCTTCAGTTGGTACGATTCCAGCACGTGCCCGCGGTTGTCGGTAATCTTCAGAATGGCCGTCGGAGGGAGATACCGCCCGCTGCTGGCAAGCGTGTTGTAGGCGGTGGTCAGTTCGAGCAGGGTCACTTCTCCGCCGCCCAGGGTGAGCGACAGTCCATAGAACGAGGTTCCCCGCTTCAGGCCGCTCCGAATACCCACGCGGTCGAGAAAATCGAGGGTGTAGGCCACCCCCGCATACTTGAGCGCCTTGACCGCGGGCATATTGAGCGAGTTGGCCAGCGCCGTGCGGATACGCACCGGCCCGTTCCACCGTCCATTGTAGTTCTTGGGGGCATAGGGCGGTCCACCCTCTGCCAGAAACACCGTCGGCACATCCCACAGCACGGTCGCGGGGGTCATCCCCCGCTCCATCGCGGCGAGGTAGGTAAAGGGCTTGAGCGCCGAACCGGGCTGCCGCTCTCGGATGGCCACATTCACCTGCCCGTCCAGCACGTTCCCTTCCTCGCCGGGGGTGCGGGTCTCCTTCACCTCGTTGTAGTCAATGCTGCCGACCATTGCGAGAATCTGCCCCGTATGCGGCTGCATCACCACCACCGCGGCATTGTGAATATTGCGTTCTTCCAGGCTGCGAATGTGCTCGGCGGCTTTTCGCTGCACCATGCGCTGGAGTTCCAGGTCAAGCGTTGTGTAGATGTTCAGGCCGCCTCCCCGTACCAGTTGTTTGCCATACTTTTCTTCAAGCAGTTTGCGTACATAGAACACGAAGTGCGGGGCGTGGAGCGGAACTTCCTGGGGGGCAAACCGCAGGTCGGTCGCTGCGGCGGCGCGGGCTTCCGGCTCGGTCACATACCCCTCGTCCACCATCTGGCGCAGCACCATAATCTGCCGCCACTTGGGAGGGGGCATATCCTCGGGGAGCGGGTAGTCCGGGTCGAGCCAGCCATCACCGAGCCGGTGCCCTGACAGAAACCCCCCGTAGGCGTCACTCTGGAGGTAGTTGATCGGGTCGTAGCGGCTCGGCAACTGGGGCAAGCCGGCCAGCAGCGACGCCTGTGCCAGGTTCAGGTCTTTGGCATGCACTTTGAAGTAGGCATTGCTGGCCGCCTCAATCCCATACGCCAGATTCCCATAGAAAATTTCGTTCAAGTAGAGTTCCAGGATTTCTTCTTTTGAATACTGCTGGTTCAATTCCTGGGCCAGGATAATTTCTTTGAGCTTGCGTTCGTAGCGATTTTCATAGCTTTGCTCCTCTTCGGTGAGGATGATGTATTTGATTACCTGCTGCGTGATGGTCGAAGCCCCGCTGACCTCTCCCCCCGCCGTGACGTTCTGGTAGAGCGCTCTGGCTATGCCCTCATAGTCTACGCCGGGGTTGCTGAAGAACGTTTTGTCTTCTATCGCAATGGTGGCGTGGATGAGCACCGGCGCAATGTCGCTCAGGTTGACCCGGGTGCGCTTGCCAGCATCGAAGAATTCGTACAGCAGCGTGTTGTTGCGGTCGTAGATGCGGGAGGTCTCGAACACCTGACGGTTGTGCAGCGCCGCAAGCCGCGGCTTGAGCGATGAAGCCACCTGCCAGTAGGTGGTATAGGCTCCCAGGGCGAGCACCCCCATCAGGAGGAGCCACCCGACGGCCAGCACTGCCAGCGATTGCGCCAGGATGCGAAACACGGGCGCTGCGGGGGCTTTCTGTTTGCGCCGCTGCCAGAGCCTCGGGTAGGGGCGGTGGCGGGGGGTCAGGTGGCCGCTGTTGGTTCGGCGGTGTGAACGGTTTACGTACATCGGGTCCTCATCTACCGGTCCGCTCTCTTCTCTTGGGGCACTGAACACCGGAAGGGAATGGACCTGGACAAAGAAACGTCTAACCTGGAGATCAACAAGTGTTCTCAGTGTGTTTGCTCTTCTGGAAACGGAGCATGGGTCGTACGGATGGGACAGGTCGGGATGCGGGGGGAACTATATCCCCGGTCCGGGGTGGCACTGATTGATCAGGAAATCGATAACCCTGTTGGCTCGCTGGTAGTATTCCAGAATTCTGATGTAGGTTATTCCCACGCTTTCCCCGTGTGCGATGCGGTTTCGCAGGCTCACAATACTGTCGATTGCATCTTTCAGTTCGTCTGCCATATTGCTCCTGATTTCGTCTCCCCAACGAGGATTGAAGGCAGATGCGAGCTGGATGATTCGCTCCATCCGAGGATTTTGAAATCGGCTCAACTGGCTTTCCACGTAGCTCGCAACATAAGGGTCGGACTTCTGCTCGGCATACTGAAGGTAGATGGTTCGTACGGAGGTTTCGATAAACCCTGATGTGAGAATACACAGATACCGTGCCCAGTGTGCTTGAAGTTCGGCATCCCATGAAAGGTCTCTGACTTTCTGGAAGACATCATCAAGCCGCCTTCTTTGACGCTCAATTTCTCTCATGCGCTATCATGGGAATGGTGGGACCATGAAATGACGAAATAATACCATTATGGAATGGCAGCAAACGCATCCGTTGCCAGTTCTAGCCTGCGCCGAACGTTCTCCTCGTCCGATGACGCATCAATGGCAGAGGTAAAGGCTTCCTGGCTCAGGAGATGCTCGTATTGCGTGCGCAGAGCCTCACAATCCTGAAGCGGACCTTTGGCCAGTCTCCGTGCGACCCCTACCATCACCGCATCAAAGACGGCCGCATGGAGGTTCCGCCTGGGTCGAAAGGCTTTTGCTCCCAGGCAGTCGTGGATACGGTTAATCGTACTGGTGAAAACCTGGCGGAGTTCATCCGCAGATTGAAGCTCAAGTTCCCGATTGCTCCGCATATACCAGTTGAGGAATTCTTTTAATGGCTTGAAATAGGTATCAGCATGAAAGTAGAGAGCCAGAAAACGCAAAATCAATTCCTGGTCTCGCATACGCTGTCCCGGTGCTCCGTAGACTGATTTCCAGGCTGCATTGGTGTTGAGTTGCTGGAGGAGATCATTCAGAGGACCGCGATAGATGGCCACCCGGATTTCGTGGGGTTGCAACCGGACCCCCCCCGTGTTCAACCGCTCAAAGACATGGTACATGCTGCTGTCATCATTCGACGGGTCTTCTTGCTTCACAATGGTAGCATGGAGAATGGCATCATCGAGCCGTCGGCGGTCTTCGGGCAGGAGTGTTTGATAGGTCTTTCCCTCAAACTGGGGTTGGACCCCTTTCAGTGCAAACGATTTTTCCGTCGGCTGAAACGTGCCGTCGTAGAAATAGGTGAGCGACAACAACCGCTGTTGGCCATCTATCACCAGGAGTTGTTGGGAAACCTGGTCGCGGATGAGAAAAATACCCGGTACAGGCAACCCCAACAGGAGCGACTCAACGAAGCGCGAGGCTCGCACGATATCCCACACATAGTTGCGCTGGAAAGGGGGAACGACAATATCCCCCTGGGATACCCGTTTCACGAGACCATCAACCGTGTAGTCGGCTCCGTAGCTCGATATCTGATACTTCAGGGGCACACTGCTGTCATCATCAGATACCCCCTCGATTTCGTCCGTCTCATCAAGCGGGATTTGTTGTTGTCTCTCTTGCATCTTGCGGGATACGCACCACTTTCTACCAGAATCACCTTCTGCCGGCCCATTATATCACACTTGAATCATGGGCGTAAAAATGCTATACTTCCTGGTACAGAAGGGGTGTTCAAACGCTATCACGCCATCAGGCATGCGCCCATAGGAGACGCCAGAGTGGGCCGAGTCATCGCCGTCACCAATATCAAAGGGGGTATTGGGAAGACCACAACTGTTGTCAATATCGGGGCGGGTATGGCGCTGCGGGGGGCGCGGGTCCTGCTGGTAGACGTGGATGCACAGGGCAATCTGGCCATGGCTCTGGGGGTCACACCCAGGCGCACCATCTATGACGTCCTGGTGGATGGGGCGCGTGCGGGCGATTGCCTCACCCCTGCCCGGCCCAACCTGGATGTGCTGGCCGCCGACGAAACCTTGCTCGGAGCGCAGCCGGTGGTTTCGCGCCGCACCGATTGGAGCCGGGTGCTCAAGCAGGTGCTTTCCCCGCTCAAGCCCGACTACGATTTTATCTTCATCGACTCTCCCGGGTCGCTCACCGTTCTGAGCGTCAACGCGCTCATGGCCGCCAGTGAAGTGGTGGTCCCCACCACCGTCGAACACCTCTCCCTCAAAGGACTGGACCTGCTCTTCCAGCAAATCCGGCGCATCCTCGCAGGCTCCAGTACCGTCCGAATGATTGTCCCGACCATGTATGACGCCCGTCTCCGACAGTCCAACGACCTGCTGAAGCATCTTCAGGAAACCTATGGTTCGCTGGTAGCTCCCCCCATCCGCGTCAATGTCAAACTTGCGGAGTCCATCTCAGCCGGGCGCACCATCTTCGAATATGACGCCCGCTCACGCGGGGCCGTCGACTATGCCAGGCTGGTCGAGTGCCTGTGCGACCTCTGGCGGTTCCCGGCTGCCCCGGCTCCGCCCCCTGCGGAGGCGAGGAACGGGCAGGAACCCGCCAGTCCCAACGGCCTGCCCGATGCGGCTCCAGCTTCGGTCCTCTCCTCCCCCCACGAGCCAGGGGAGGGCCTCCCCCCCCCCCCC
>DAOTUF010000191.1:0-3016 GCA_034437495.1 Chloroflexaceae bacterium
CTGGGGCGGGTGGATGCGAGATGGGATACTCAGAAGTATCGGAGAGGCGAGAGCAACCCAATCGCCTATCCAGGCTGCCAGTCCTGAACTGGTCGTCCCCGGTCGTGGCTACGTCGGGACGTAAAAGACACCTGTGGACTGCGTGTCAGACGTTCGGTTGAGAGCGCCGTGCAGGATGAAGCAGGAATTTCGGAAATGGACAAAGCGTACGTTGGAGTACCTTTGAACACGGAGAAAGTAGCAGATTGTCCTGGTAGTAGTGTGGTAAGTTCTCTGCGCCAAGGGGCGTGGATACGCAAACAAGGAGGGGTTCATGACAGAAGCAGGACCAATTATTGAGTATCTCGGTGGAACGACACACGCCGCGTTCCTGTGTTGGGTGCCATTGGTCGCGATTGTATTGGGTGGCCTTGGATGTGGGTTCTATATTACCAATAAGTATGCGTTTGCCCGCGAGGTGAACCTGGGTGGTGGACGGACGGAGAAGATCCCCACCGGTGGAGCCAGGACACCGGCCTACAAGCACTCGGATGTCTGGGGTCCTGAAGTTCACAATATGTTTGGCGACCAGCGGCATCCACCGCAGGCCGTAGATCGCCACAGCCGCAAGAAGGCGATTTCTGGCTGGTCGGAAAACAAGGGAGCTACCAGCCCCGACACGAGCATTCCGACCCCCAAGGGCGGCCCGCGACCCACGGTCCACCCGCCAGACAAGCCCCTGAAATAACCGGTTGCTTTTCAGGGTGTCGTTCTTTTCTGTCTCGCGACCTCGGTGTCTCCTTGCCAAATCTGTCAGGATGAGCCGGGGTCGCTGCATTTGTGGTACAATCTGCCCCAGGTAAGGTCCCCTGATGGAGGAATGGAGGAATGTTCTATTCTTGCCCTGAATTCCTGAAAGGGACCGGTGAAAGACGAAACAAAACGAGAGAAGAAGACGACGGTATGACCACTCGAACGACGAATACGCAGCCTGCACGACCATCCTCATCGGCCCGGACGAACAGCCAGAACCATGCCCATACGAAGGAACAGGAAAAAGAACAGGAGCGCAGAGTCGCCCCCCCCTATCCCTTCTCGGCCATTGTCGGGCAGGCCGACCTGAAACTCGGTTTGCTGCTGTGCGTCGTGGACCCGACTATCGGAGGGGTGATGGTGATGGGGCACCGCGGCACAGCCAAGTCAACCGCCGTACGCGCTCTGGCGGCGATGCTGCCCCCCATCAAGGCCATCTCGGGCTGCCCCTATGCGTGTGCCCCGGACCGTCCCGCCGGTCTGTGTGAGCGGTGCGGGGAGCAAGCAGAGCAGGCAGGCAAGGCAGAGAAAAAGGGCAAAACAGCAGAAAACGACGGGCCGACCAAACCGGCGCGACCGCGGGCGGTCAATATGCCCGTGCCGGTGGTAGACCTGCCGCTCGGCGCAACGGAAGACCGCGTGTGTGGCACGCTCGATATCGAACGCGCCCTGACCCAGGGCGTACAGGCGTTTGCTCCGGGGTTGCTGGCGCGGGCCAACCGCGGATTTCTCTACATCGATGAGGTCAACCTGCTGGAAGACCACCTGGTGGATGTGCTGCTCGACGTGGCTGCCAGCGGGGTCAACGTGGTGGAGCGCGAAGGTATCAGCATTCGGCACCCGGCCCGCTTCGTGCTGGTGGGGAGCGGCAACCCCGAAGAAGGCGACCTGCGGCCCCAGTTGCTCGACCGCTTTGGTCTCCACGCCCGCATCACCACCATCGTAGATGTGAACGAACGGGTGGAGATAGTGAAGCGCCGCCGCGCCTACGATGCCGACCCGCACGCCTTTGCTGCCGCCTGGGAGAAGGAGCAGGCCCGCCTTCAGCGCCAGATAAAGGCGGCTCAGAAACGACTCCCCAACGTCTGCTTGCCCGAACCGGTGCTCTACAAAATCGCTGAACTGTGCGTGCGGCTCGCAGTGGATGGGCACCGCGGAGAGTTGACCATCACCCGCGCCGCCACCGCTCTGGCTGCCTTCGAAAACCACAAGGAAGTGCGCCTTGACGACGTTCGGCGCGTGGCCATGCTCTCGCTGCGCCACCGCCTGCGGAAAGACCCCCTGGAAACCCAGGATGACGAAGTCAAGATAGAAGAAGCGTTGAACGAGGTTCTTGGTGCGTGAGCTACGTTCCATTTCTCTGCTCCCCTTCGCGGCCCTGGTGGGCCTTGACGCGGCTCGGCAGGCGCTCCTGCTGCTTGCCGTTGACCCGTCGCTCGGTGGGGTCGTTCTGGCCGCCGGGGTGGGCACGGGCAAAAGCACCCTGATGCGCAGTTTTGCCCACTTCATCGGGGTCGAACCATTTGTTGAGCTGCCGGTCGGAGTGACGGAAGACCGCCTGCTCGGAGGGTTGGACCTGGAAGCAACCCTGGCAACCGGCACGCGCACCCACCGCAGCGGCTTGCTGGCGCGGGCGAACGGTGGACTGCTCTACGCAGACGGGGTGAACCTGCTAGACGAAAGCACCATCAACCACATTCTGGCCGCCACCGACAGCGGGGTCGTGCGCGTGGAGCGCGAGGGGTTGAGCCTGGTGGAGCCGGCCCATTTTGCGCTGCTGGCCACCTACGACCCTGCCGAAGGGCCGCCGCGCCGCCACCTGCTCGACCGCGTGGGCTTGATTGTCGCGCCCATTGTCCAGGCCAGCGCTCCTGCCCGCGCCGAAGTGATTCGGCGCAACCTGCTGGTTCCCTCTCCCACCGCCTGGACGGAGGAGGAACAGGTGTTGCTCGACGTGGTGCGGGAGGCGCGGCAGATGCTCCCCTCGGTTCGCATCACCGATGCCCAGATTGAGCAACTGGCAGCCACGGCGCTGGTGCTCGGGGTGGAGGGCCACCGGGCTGATATCTTTGCCACCCGTGCGGCGCTGGCCTCCGCAGCGCTGGCCGGGCGCGAGGAGGTGGAAGAAGAAGACCTGGAGCGGGCTATTCGCTCCGTGCTGCTGCCGCGGGCCACCCGTGCGCCGCAGTTTGCCCCAGAAGAAGAGGAGCAACCCGCCCCCCCC
>DAOTUF010000192.1:0-5008 GCA_034437495.1 Chloroflexaceae bacterium
AACTCGATGTGCAGCAGCACGACCCGCCCCGAGTGCAGGGTCACGAAGAACACCAGGTCGGCGGAGACCGGGTCGGCGGGGAGGCGCAGTTCTTCCGGGCGAGCCTCGACCCGCTGCACGCTGGTCTGGAGCAACCAGGCGGCAATCTCCACAATGAAGGTGGTCACGAACTCCTTGAGCGGACTGTCGGTTCTGGCCATGGCGGGATGATCCTTTATGCTCCTTCATTAATTGCCCCCTCGGGTCTCTGATGCTCCTATCATACCACTGCCGGGCAGCGGCAGCAAGAGCGGCCAATGAGCAGCAATGATGGATACGCCCTGAACAAACCATCAACTCATCTCAAGGAAAGGGTAGCGAGCACGGGACGATGGTCTGACTGACCGTCCCAGGGACCAATCCGCGCCGACACCGTTTGCCAGTGGTCCGAATGGAACACATAGTCAATGCGCACAAGCCACGTGGGAACATAGAAACCAGCGATAAAAGGGCGGGAACTGCCGTGCATGGCAGCACCCGGAAAGGTATGCCCAAACCCCCACCCTCCCTCACGCCACGCATCTTTCAGACTCCTGGTGATAATGGCATAGGCACCGCTCAGGTCCCCGGCATTCAAATCACCCGCGGCGAGAAAGGGTCCCGGATATGCCTTCGCCAGGTCCCCTATGACCCGGGACTGCCGTTCCCGCTCCCGCACAATCCCGTTCATCCAGTCCTGAGCACCCGGCGTGAACGGGGAGGTAATGGCCGGAGGAATGGTGTGAAAGTGCAGCACCGTCACCGGAGTCCCCGCAAAATCCAGCCGCAGCAGTTGGGGGGAGCCAACCCAGGAACCCTCCAGGTGAGCGTCAATCGGTTGCAGGGGGAACCGGCTGATGGTGCCCAATCCCACGACCCCATCTCGTGGGTCCAACTCCTGGTAGGGATAGGCAGCGATGAGATCGCGTTGGAGCACTGCGGCAACCTCGGGGTTCAACTCCTGGAACAAAATGACATCGGCTCCGGCATCGCGGACCATGTCCGCGACCCCCGCCGTGTTGCGGTTGAACCCGAGGCGGTTGTAGGTCATCACCGTCAGCGTGGGGCCATCTATCTGGCCTCTGGGGAGCGGAGGGACCAGGAAGTCGCCGTAGAAGGCCAGTCCAAGCACCAGCACAAAGGCAACCCCGGCCCAGACGATACGCTTCCGAACCACCAGGGCAATCAGCACTAGCACCGGCAGCGGCACAAAGAAATACTGGGCAAACGAATTCAAGAGGTACATCCACCACCAGCGGTCGCCGAAGAGGAAAAAGAGCGTGGCCCATCCAGCCAGGCCAACAACATAGAGCGAAGTGAACGCCAGGAACAAGGGTATCAGGGGTGTTATTCGAAGTCGCATGCAAACCTCCTTTGCCATTGAATACTGTTTCAGGTTCCGCGAACGGCTGGTTATACGTTCCCAATAGACCAGACGCAGGCTGGTTCGCTGCGGTTCCAGAGACTCCGTATCAATACCACACTCCTCGGGTGGCCTGATTATGAGAGCAAGAAGCAGCAGAACGCGGGAAATGTTCCCGCGCTCCGTTGCTCTCTGTTGCGTTGGACCCCGAGACCGGTGGTCATTGAGGGGCCACCTCTCTTCGCAAGCTTCCCATCCGCTGTTTCCTGCGGTACCGGTTGCATCGTCGGAACGCATTCCGCACCTGGTCAAATTCCTGTTCATTCAAAATGAAACTCTGGAGACCTCGCCGCAGAATAATACCACTGGTGGTGTGTAAGGCACACATATGGTTGGGAACCGATGGGAAGTGATCGACATATACCCGCAAGACATCAATCATCTCGCGGAGCCAGTGCGCCGAAGGGTCGTTGAGGGACTGATCCAGTTCTTCCAACTCGGCAATAATCTGTTGTGCCAGAAGAACGGGATCAGACTCCGGTTGTTCTGACCATTCCTCCCGCTGGCGGGGTGTATCTGTCTGTACCTGGGGCATAGCTTTTCCTTCCCTGAAAGCAACCACTGCAAAACGCAAGACCCGACTCCCTCTCCCATCCCTCCTGGTATCCATCCATCTGACTGAACTGATCGGTGGCTGGTCTGTCTTCTTATGGTAACGATAGAAGAGCGCCCATGTTACACCAATTCCTCGCCTGTTCCCTCCCTGTTCCTCCCTGTTCCCCCCTGCAAACCAGGGAAATTTCAGCTATACTAGAGAGAAAAGAGAAAGGATCAGGTGTAACATTGAAACCCATTCGTCGTTTGAGTAGGCAAAGAAATCAGACACTGGTGGCATCCATTCTTCCATCGCAAAGGGGCGGTTAATGTTCTGGCCGTTTCGTTCACGCGTGGTGGCGCAGCCAGAAACCCATTCGTCACCCTCATCAGAAGAGCTTCACGATTCGGCGCTCATCAGTCGCGCCCGACAACGTGATGGGGAAGCCTTCGGGGTGTTGTACGAACGGTATCTTGAACGAGTCTATCGATACATTGCGTATCGAACGGCCAATACCGTGGTGGCAGAGGACCTGACATCGGAGGTGTTTCTCAATGCCTGGAGGTCTATTGAACGATATGAAGACCGGGGATATGCCTTCAGTACGTGGTTGCTTCGGCTGGCGCACAATGAAGTGACCGACTACTACCGGACCAGGCGGAATGACACATCCCTTCCCGAAACGGATGTACATATCTCAAACCTGCCCGGCCCGGACGATTTTGCAGAACTGAAAGATGACCAGGTTGCTTTGCTCCGAGCTGTACACCAGCTTCCCGATGAATGGCGTCAGGTTATCCTGCTCCGGTTTGTCGAAGGGCTTCCGTTTGATGAGATTGCTTCGATTGTGGGGAAGAGCAGCGGCGCATGTCGCGTCATCCAGCATCGTGCTCTGGCCCGATTACGGGAATTGCTTCCGTTAGAGGAGAGAATCCGTGAGGTTTCGTCCATTGCCCAATCCTGAGTGGTCGCCACTCGATGATCCAGACCTGACGGCTGACGAACAGGAACTCGCGCAACGTCTGGCCACGCTGCGGCATTTCTCTCCTTCGCCCGCCTACCGGCTCGTGGCCCGCACGCGCCTGCGCATGCAGATGGCTCACACGGAGCAAGAAGCCCCTCCCCTCAGCGACCCGGAATTGACTGCCGACGAGCGCGAACTGGCGCAACGCCTGGCGACCCTGCAAGACCTCTCCCCCTCCGCAGCCTATCGCCACGTGGCCCACACCCGCCTGCGTATGCAGATGGAGCGAACCAGTCGCCACCGCTCCCGCCCGAAAGAAACGCCGGCTGCTTCGCCGCTTCCCTTCCCTCTGGCTGGCCTGTTCTCCCAATCCGCGCTCCGGTTTGTGACCGTTGTCGTTGCAATGGCGCTGATGATCCTGGGGACCGGCTATGTGGCTGCCCAGAGAAGCTTGCCCGGCGACCATCTCTACCCCCTCAAACGCGGGGTCGAAGAAGTTCAGCTAGTGCTGTCCCCTCCGGAGCAGCGCCCCTCCCTCCACCTCCGATTGACCGACCGGCGTCTGGAAGAACTGGAGCACCTCGTAACCCGAAAGGCTCCTGAAAAGCGCATGGTCGCGGCAGCAGAAGAATATCAGCAGGCCGTCCAGCAGGCCATTGACACAGTAGAAGCGCTGGATACGGAGGCAGCAGACCAGGCCAGCAGTGCCCTCAAGCGCCAGACCGATGTCATTACCACCCTGTCCAGCCAGTCACCGCCCGAGGCTCAGACCGCGCTCAACCTGGTACGGCAGTCAAACGAACAGGCCCAGGTGGAGGTTGCCAGCCATGTGGTCGAACGAGCCACCCCCTCCCCCATTCCGACCAGCACCCCGGTGCCCTCCCCTACCCCGACGCTTGCTCCGTCTCCTGGCGATAGTTCCCCCCAGGCAGGCACGACGGGGGTTCCCTATCCTGTCCCCGGGTCGTCCGAGACCCCCATGACCCCCACCCCGTCCCCGGCGCTGTCGTCGCCCACCCCCACCCCCGATGGTGGCGGGGTTTCGAAGACGACGACGGCACGCCCCACACTCACGCCCAGAAGTGGACCGCCAGAGGAGACCGCGACCGCGACTCCGACGGAGACCCCACACCCGACGGAGACCCCACACCCGACGGAGACCCCGCAGCCAGCGGCAACCCCTGAGCCGACCAGCACGCCATGGCCGACCAGCACGCCATGGCCAACCAGCACGCCGCGACCGGCCAGAACCGCAACGCCAACGCCCACCCCGACGCCCACCCGCACCAGAACGGCGACCCCGACGGAGGTGCCAACCCCAACTCGCACCCCCACCCCGACCCGCACGGCAACTCCCGTGCCGACCCGCACGCCAACGTCAACGCCGACTCGTACCCCGACGCCGACGCTCACCCCGACCCCAACGGGCAGACCATTCACGCCAACGCCAACCCCGACCCCAACGGGTGGATTGTCCACGCCCACACCCACACCCACGACAACCCCATCAGCGACCCCTTCAGCGACTCCGTCGCCCACCCCATCCCCGCTGGTGGTCCCGACCAGTCCACCACCGCCCAATATTCCGGAGCCAACGGAATTTGTCCCGACCGAGGTGCCTATCCATCTCGATACCCCCACGCCAACAGAGGTAGGCGTGCCGACCGATATTCCGCTCCCGACGGAGTTCGTCCCCACGGAGGTCCCGCCAACCTGGTTGCATACGCCGACGCCCACCAGGACAATGACACCAACCGTGACGGTGGGCATCACTGCAACGCTGACGGGAGAGGAGACCCCTTCGCCCACAAAGACCCGCTCGCCTGAAGACTCAGACCTGTCTGAAGAAGGGGAAGGCAAAGAGGACGGGAAAGGGGAAGACGAAGACGAAGACGAAGAGGGTAGAGAAAAGGAAGAGGATGCGGTGACGCTGACGCCTACGGCTACGCCGACACCTACGGCTACGCCGACCCTGACGCCCACCGCTCCCCCCACGCCTCCTTCCTCCCCCACGGTCCTCCCCACCCTGACCCCTACTGCTCCCCCCACACCCACTGCGACCCCGGAT
>DAOTUF010000193.1:0-7751 GCA_034437495.1 Chloroflexaceae bacterium
GCAACCCTGGACCCCGTCCTCTTCCACTACACCGGCCACGGCGACGTGCGCGACGGCCAACCCGTGCTCTGCTTCGACGACGGCACCGGCTGCATGGACCCCCGCCCGGTGCCCGACCTGGCGGCAACCCTGGCTGAACGGGTGCATCTGGCCTTCCTGAACGCCTGCCGCACCGCCGACAGCCGCGAGCCGGGCGCGAACCTGGCGCTGGCACTGGTGCAGCACGGCATCCCCGTGGTGGTGGGCACGCAGTACCAGGTGCTGGACACCGCCGCCAGCCTCTTTGCCCAGACCTTCTATCGGCATCTGCTGGCCGGGCAGCACCCGGCCCAGGCGCTCTTTTATGCGCGGCAGAAACTGCGCAGCGAGTTCCGCAGCGAACCCCGCGAATGGGCCGTGCCGGTGCTCTACCTGGCGGCGGGCCACGCCTGGCCGCGGCAGCAACCCTCCCTCCCCGCCGCGCTGCCGCCCATCGAGCCGCCCCTGCCCCGCACCGAGGTGCTCCACACCCCCGACACCATCTTCGGACGCGAGCGGGAATTGATGGAACTGGCCCGCGCCTTCCTCATCGAGCACCGCCGCATCGTGACCCTTCGCGGGCCGGGCGGCATCGGCAAGACCGCGCTGGTGAATGTGCTGGCGAGCCGCCTGCGCTTTGCCGTGCCGGGCGGCATCTTTGCGCTGACGCTGGCGCTGGCGGGGAGCCACGCCCGCCTGAGCGCGGCGACGGTGCGGCGCACCCTGGCCGACCTGCTGGAGGTCGCCCACCGCGCCTTCGACGACCCGGAGGCGGCGGAGAAGCAGGAAGAGGTGCTCGTGCGGGAGGTGCGCCACCGCCCGCCGCTGCTGCTCATCTGGGACAACTACGAAACGGTGCTCTGGCGGGTGGGGCGCGAGGTGGCCGACCCGGACGCGCCCGACCAGGTGGCCGCGGAGCAGCGGGGCGAAGCCGAAGCCATCCAGCGGTTGGTGGGGCGGCTGGCCGGGGCCGGAGCCTGGCTGCTCTTCACCTCGCGCCAGTCGCCGGTGGGGCTGGCGGGCGAGACCTTCTACCCCGCCCTGGAACACGGAACCCAGCTGGCGGGGCTGGAGCGGCGCAGCAGTGTGCAATTGCTGCGGGCCAACGTCGGGGAGCGGCTCCCGTCGGAACCGTTCCTGGAGGACCTGGCGGACGCGCTGCTGCGACAACTGCCTGGCGCAGCAGGCTCCCACCCCCACCCCGCAGGACGTGCAGAACCTCTCGCGCTCCGAACGTGCCGCGCTGATCATTCTGGACACGGTGAGGCGACTGCCGTGGGGCGTTGGGCGACGCCGTATCGCTGAGATCCTCAAGGGTTCGCAGGCCAGAGGGATAACCGAGCTGTATCGGCAGCAGACCTACTATGGGCGCTTCCACGAGTTTTCGCGCAAGGAGATAGAAACCTGGATTGAGCACCTCATTCAGCAGGGCTATCTGAACATCGTCGGGGGCGATATTCCCGTGGTGGCGCTCTCGCTGCGCGGCAGGCAGGCGCTTCAGGCGCGGGCCTCGATTGCGCTGGAGCTGCCAGAGGACCCACCCTCGTGCTCCCCATCGCCCGCAACGCGCCCATCGTCGCGCCCCCGCAGTGCGGACGAAACCCTGCACCTGGCGCGGGAAGGCAAGAACCCCGCCGAGATTGCGGCAGCGCGGGGATTGACGGAAGGCACGGTCTTCAAGCATCTGGCAACCCTGATTGGCGCGGGGCGGCTGGAGCTTTCCGCGGTGGTGTCCGAGGAGGTGGCAGCGCAGGTGCAGGCCGTGATAGCCCAGGTGGGCGACCTGTCGCGCCTGGCTCCGCTGAAGGAGCGGCTGCCCGACGAGATTTCCTACGGGGAACTGCGCTGCGTGGTGGTGGCGGCGAAGCGGCAGCGGCAAGAGATGCCCGCCGTGACAAGTGAGGAGTAACGTACCTTTCCAGAAACCCGAAAATCGTTTGCTGACCTGACGGAAACCAGAACGAAAGGAGAACGCAATGCCCTTCCCGCACGGCCACGCCCTCATCATCGGCGTGGGAACGTACCAGCACGAACTACGGTTGAACGTCCCGACCACCGCCGCCGATGCCCAGGCGGTCGCCGAGGTGCTGCGCGACCCGCGCTTCTGTGGCTATCCCGCCGAGCAGGTCACGCTGCTGACCGACGGTCAGGCCACCCGCGCCGCCATCCTCGCCGCGCTGGACCATCTGCCCCACACGAAACCCACGGACACCCTTCTGCTCTTCTCCAGCGGCCACGGCCACTACAGTGCCGATGGTACCTACCACCTCACCACGCACGATACCCGCCTGGATGGGGGCAAGGTCGTGGCGTCCACGGCCATCAGCCAGGCGGAACTGCTCGAACGGCTGCGGGCGACCCCCGCCGAGCGCGTGCTGCTCCTCTTCAACGCCTGCCACGCGGGGGAGGTGTCGCCCGTGTTGGGCGAGGGCGACGCGCCGTTCACAGGGGCGACCCTGCCGCCGCAGACCGCCGACGCACTGCTCTCGACGGGGAGTGGACGCATCATCATCACCGCCTGCCGCGAACGGCAGGTCTCCTTCATCGGCCCTGGCCCGCTCACGCTCTTTGCCCAGGCGCTCACCGACGGACTGCGTGGGCAGGGCTTCAACGGACGGGCAGGCTTCATCAGCGCCTACGACCTCTACACCCATCTCTTCTTTGCCATCGGGGAGGCCGTGGAACGGCACATTTCTCCCGCGCTGAGGCAGTGGTACGGCGAGACCCAGGAGCCAGAACTGACCGTGCTCAAGGGCGTCGGGCCATTCGCCGTGGCGCTCTATCGCGGCGCGACCGACCTGGGCGACTTCCCCGCCGACCACACCCCCGCAGAGGGCACGGCGGTGCGGCAGGTGAACCCCGCCCGCAGCCAGTGGGCGTTGCAGCAGGCCATCCAGCAGACGGTGAGCGGGACGGGCGCGGTGGGCGTGGTTGGGGATGTCAGCCACAGTCCCATCACGACGGGCAGCGGCCACACGGTCATCCAGTCGGGGCGCGATACCGTTCACGCGGGCCGCGATGTGACGCAGGTGGGCGGGGACTATGTGGGCGGCGACAGGATTGACGCGCAGGGAGCGCAGGGCTTCGTCAACCGCCCGACGGGGAGTGTCTCGCAGCAGTTCGGGGACACGGTAGGTGGCGACAAAATCAGCGGCAACATCACGGCTACGGGCATCTCTGGCACAGGCGTCTCCATCGGGCACCAGGGGCGGGTGCAGGTGCAGCAGGGCGGGGGTCAGGCCGCGTCGGTCAACCCCTTCGCCCGCGTCTACGAGGCCATCACTGCCCGTCCCGCCGACCCCGACGTGGACAGGGACGAGATGACCAGGACCGTCCAGGACATTGAGCAGGAGGCGAGGAAGGGCGACCAGGCCAGTGAGAAGCGGCTGACGCGCTGGCTGCACAGCCTGGCAGCGATGGCGGAGGATATCTTTGCACTGACGGTGGCGGCGCTGACCGACCCGCAGGCGGCGGGGATGACCGTGGCGCGGCGGGTGGCGGAGCAGACGAGGCAGGAGCAATAGCATCATCAGGGAGGGAGACGTGGACGAGAAGACGAGCAATATGAAGACAGCGTTCGGGCTTGACCTGGCTGGCTATAGCGGCGGCAATACTGGCTTCGCCCGTGTCTACGAGGCCATCACTGCCCGCCGTGACGATCCCGACGTGGGGAAGAAATGAGCTTATCGGGCATACAAAGCACTGAGAATAAAAACTTCTGGAGAGCAGGACTACATCATGACCGAAAATGAACACCAGGGGGCACAGCAACGTCGGTTACGTATTTTCCTCTGCTATGCGGATGGGGACAAAGATAAGGTTAGTAAACTATATCAATGGCTTGAGGCGGATGGGTTCCAACCTTGGATGGACAAAAAGAACCTGACCCCAGGGGATGATGAGGAGACCACGATCCGCAAGGCTGTGCAAGAATCAGAAGTCTTCATCACTTGTATCTCGCATCACTCTGTTAATCAAAAGGGTTCTTTCAACCGTGAAATTATTTTTGCGTTGGATGTGGCTGAAGAACAGGCCGAAGATGCCATTTTCATCATACCCGTGCTGCTAGACAATATCCCCGTGCCGGACCGCCTGAAACGTTGGCACAAGTGCGACTACTTCAAGAAAGGTGGGTATGATCAGCTAGTAGAAGCACTACTTAAGCGGTCGAAACAGCTTGGCCTTTTACCGGTGAATCGGAGGCAACCACAATCTCGCTTGTTCTCCAGCCTATTGCGTCCCTTTTGCGCAACAGTACTAGCGGCACTCATAGTGATAGAGCTGCTGCTCATACTTCCAGGAGAGGATTGCTACCGTCCCACTCCCACTCCCACTCCCATGGTTCTTCCTGCAGGAGAGGATTGCTACCGTCCCACTCCCACTCCCACTCCCATGGTTCTTCCTGTAATAGACAACTTTGACGGCTATGCTAGCGATGAGGCCATTGCTAACGTCTGGAAAATTTACGCTGAACCTTATAATGAAAACCAGACCGTGAGAGTTGAGCAGAGTGCTGGAATTGATGCGACGCCAGCAATGCGAGTTTTTTCGTACCTGGCATGCGCCGAAGGGAAAAAACCGCGTTATTTGGTGATAGAACGCACATTCAATCCACCGCTTGACTTTCGAAACTACAATAGCCTGATTTTCCAGGCACGCGGCGATGGTAGCAATGAAGCCCCTCAACAGGGCGTAATTGCTGTTGCGCTTGTTGAAGCAGCGAGCGAAGAGATATGGCAGTCGCAGAACTCGCTAGATCGCAGCGGTGGGTGGAAAAGATTTGTGATAGCCCTCCGTGGTGAGGGGCAGGCACTTCCCTCAGACCATCCTAATGATTTCACCGTACCCGACTGGTTTGAGGTAAAAGATGGTAAGCTCGATCTGTCTCAGATTGGCAAGATTGGCTTTCACTTGCTTACACCTGTCGAAGAATGCGAGAACTACCCTGAAATGAGTTTCTGGATAGATAATTTGCTGGTTGGTATGGAAGAACCTACCTTTACCCTTGATACCTTCGATAACTATGCCGACGAGGAGGAATTGAAGCAAATCTGGGGAGGCGGAGTTATCTCTCCCGGAACGTTCTCTATCAGCCTGGACATGGGTGAAAATCTTGATACAAAAGCCCTCAAAATCGAGACAGATGTTCCTTGTGTGGAGGGTCGCTATGCATATGTTGACCGCCATTTTAGTCCTCCACTCGATCTGAGCACATACCACAGCCTGATAGTACGTGCGCGTGGCGATGACAAAGAAGAGGAACCCCTTTCTGGTATTCTGGCTATCACCCTGTGGGATACATCGAACGAAGAAAAGCCAGAAGCCTGGCGATCACAAAACCAGATGAAGCGCACTGCTGGTTGGCAAGATTTTGTCATTGCACTTGAGGGGGAGGGTATCGGAGACACGGCTGAACATCCATCTGACTTCGTCATACCCGACTGGTCTGGTGAAGATCGCATTGACAACCAGGTGTTTGAAAAATCCAGCATAAGCAGGATTGAAATCCTTGCAATAACCAACGATTGTAGAGTATCCAGTAAGATGGTTACTTGGATCGATTCAATTGTCGCCAGTACTGCAAAGCCAGAAAATATGCAGCCGTAATCTCTGCATATCTTAACCCTGGCGATGAGGAACTGCGCGAGATTGGGCACCTCGTCGTGGAGGTGTTCACGCGCCTGGGAGGGTATGCCTATCAGATGCCCTCCCTGACCAAGCGCGAGCGGGCGCGGACGGGGGCGGGCGTCACTGCGCGAGCAGGGGCAGGCGGTGGGACCGCTCAGCCCTGACGGGCACCGCCGTGAACGGCTCCACCTCGCCGACCGTCTCACCTTCGACGCCTGGGAGCGGGGCGTCTCCAGGGAGGAGCAGGCGCTCCTGGCGGACCTGGCACTCGCCCTCGCACCCGACCACGCTGACAGCTACGCCATCCACGACTGGCTGGCCAAGCAGCGCGGCGACCTCCCCGCAGCGTTGCGCTGGTACGCGCAGGGCGTGGCAGCGGGGGAGCGCTTCCTCGGTGCGGCGAGCTTCGCGCAGGCCATCCGTGGCGAACGGCGCTTCTGGGGATGGGTCGAGACCCGCCCGTATATACGGGCGCGGGCGTCGCTCGCCCTGGTGCTCTGGGAGCAGGGGCTTCTGCACGAGGCAATCCCCCACTACCAGGCGCTCCTGGACCTGAACGTCCGCGACAATTAGGGCAACCGCTACCTCCTGGCCTCGCTGCTGCTCGAAGCGGGAGACGATGAGGCGTTCGAGCGCGTGCAGCAGCAGTGGTGGTGGCTCAATGCAGGAGCCGATGAGGGGGACGACCTCCCCCCACCCACAGGCGCAGACCTGGACGAGGCGCTGGAAGGCGAGATGGCGGAGTGGCAGTACGCCGTGGCGCTCCACCGCTTCCGCGTCGAAGGTGACAGCGAGGCGGCGCAGGTGGCGCTCGACCGAGCCTTCAGCGCGAACGCGCCCGTCCTGCGCTTCCTGGCGAACGAAACTCCGCTGCCCGCGGGGGAGGGGCCGTCCTCCTACGGACTGCACCGCATTGAGCAGGCGCACAGCTACCTCCGCTACGGGCTGAAGAGCTGACAGCAGACGCCAGGAGCCATTGACTGGGTGAAGCGGGTCTGGGCAGAGATATCCCCGCCCGCGCTGCCCCGAGCGCAGGAGGCGCTGCCATCCGCGACCGCCCCGCTCCTGGCGTGCTTCGAGGCGTGGCAGGAGGACTTCCCGCCCGTTCACGGAGGGCGGTACACCTATCCGAGCACCATTCGCCTGCTGTTCCGATGATACGAGGAGCAGTATGGCGAGCCGATGGCGCTGGAGCACCACACGGAGGCGGTGGTGGTGGCATTCGCCGCGATGCTGCGTGAGCGCTATACCCCCTCGACGCGGAAGACGCACCGCGCTGCGCTGCGGTCGTGGCTGCGCTGGCTCGCGGAGCACGGGCATCTGGCGGAGGATTTTTCGGGGAGGGGGGAGGGAAACCCTCCAGGACCTCGACGACCTCCTCCGTCTCTTCCCCGACCACGCCGCGGCGCTGGCCGCACGGGGGATGCTGGCGGGACGTGGGAACGGCGAGGAGAGATGAGGGGGGCGATTTCCCCAGACGACCCGAGGTTCTGGTCGGGTATCCCCGCCATTTCTTTCCTGGGTGTGCTATACTGGGGGGGAACTGGTGCAGACAAAGAAACGCCCATCCGCGCCTCGCAAGCAGACGGATGGGAGACCTTTTCCTACCACAGGGTCCGCACCGTGCGGTGTCTCTATTGTAGCACAGATGCTACGGTTCCTATTCGGAGATTGGCAATGGCTCGTCTGGAAGACCTCACCCGTGGCGCATCCCTGCGCGGTATCCTGCCCCATACGACGGTCACGGTCCTGGAGGTGCAGTGGTATGGGCAAGACGCGGTGGACCTGACCTACAAGGACCCCCAGGGACACCCAGGCACGCGCCTGCTCTACCGCGACGACGAGCCAGCGCTGGAACTCGTCACTGCGGGTCGCCCCTGGAGCTTCGATGGCGACGGCCACCACGTCCGCCTGGTCGCCGAAGCCCGTCGCATCCGCCTGGCGCACCTCTTCGATCCGCTGCTGGCCGTCCACACCTCGCTGGTCGAGCCACTGCCGCACCAGATTACTGCGGTCTACGAGATGATGCTGCCGCGTCAACCGCTCCGCTTCCTGCTGGCCGACGACCCTGGCGCGGGCAAGACGATTATGGCGGGCTTGCTCAT
>DAOTUF010000194.1:0-6152 GCA_034437495.1 Chloroflexaceae bacterium
GAGATTAACATGGGCGACGGGCGCGTCTATACCCCATCGGGCGTCTTTATGGCGGTGCTCGCCGGTCTGCTGGCCGGTATTGCCATCGGCCTGATTACCGAGTACTATACGGCGGAGGGCAACAAGCCCGTCCGCGATATTGCCAAGGAGTCCCAGACCGGCGTGGCCACCAACATCATCGCCGGTCTGAGCACCGGTATGATGTCCACAGCACTGCCCATCATCGTGCTGGCCGGGACCATCGTGGTGGCCTACACCGAGGCGCACCTGTATGGGGTCGCCATTGCCGCCCTGGGGATGCTCTCCACCACCGGTATTCAGCTCGCCGTTGACGCCTACGGTCCCATTGCCGACAACGCCGGGGGGATTGCGGAGATGGCAGAACTTGGCCCGGATGTCCGCAACCGCACCGACAAGCTCGATGCCGTGGGCAACACGACCGCCGCCATCGGCAAAGGCTTCGCTATCGGGTCGGCGGCGCTGACCGCACTGGCGCTCTTTGCCGCCTTCACCTCGGTCTCCGGGTTGGAGGGCATTGACATCACCAAGCCGGGCGTCATCGCCGGGTTGTTCCTGGGGAGTATGCTGCCCTTTGTCTTCTCCTCGCTCTCGATGAAGGCCGTCGGGCAGGCCGCGGGTCTGATGATTGAGGAAGTGCGCCGCCAGTTCCGCGAAATCGCGGGTCTGATGGAGGGCACGGCAAAAGCCGAACACGCCCGCTGTGTCGATATCGCGACCAGAGCCGCCATCAGGGAGATGGTCCTGCCGGGGTTGATTGCGGTCATTACGCCGGTGGCGGTGGGCTTCCTCTTCGGAATGGAGGTCCTGGGGAGTTTGCTGGCGGGTGTGACGGCAACGGGCGTACTGATGGCGCTCTTTATGTCCAACACCGGCGGAGCCTGGGACAATGCCAAGAAGCACGTGGAGGCTGGAGCCTACGGCGGCAAGGGCAGCGAGGTTCACAAGGCAACCGTGGTCGGGGACACCGTGGGGGACCCCTTCAAGGACACCTCCGGCCCCTCGCTCAACATCCTCATCAAGCTGATGAGCGTGGTGAGCCTGGTCATTGCGCCCTTGCTGGTGGCCTTCCAGTAGGTCTCCTCGTTCTCCTCCGACGGTGTCCGGAGGGGAGCGCGAGAACAAGCAAGCGCAAGAACGTTCATAATCGTTTCGTTTTATGGGCAAGACCTCCCGCAGGTGAGCAGCGTGCGGGAGGTTCGCCACGCTATCAGGAGGAGCTACGAGATTACCTATGATGGAGGGACTGACTTCGTTTGAGACCGCGTGGGTCTGGAGTATCCTGGGTCTGGCACTGTTCGGCATCGCCTATGCCTTCGTTTTGCGCCTGAGAACGGTGTCCCGCTCCCAGGACCAGGGGGACGAGGCGACGCAGGAGGCGAGCAACTTTGTGCGGCACACCACCGCGGTCTATCTCCGCCACCAGGTGCTCCCGCTGGCCATTGGGACCGTCGGGTTGGCCCTGCTGGTAGCCGCCAGCGTGCTCTTCATCCCCCCCACCGCCGAGGCCACCCGGCGCTTTGGCGACGATGCGGTGCTCTGGGTGGCAATCGGGCGGGGGGTTGCCTGTATGGTGGGAGCGCTCTTCGCGCTGCTTGCCAGCTTCGCGGGGGTAACGACCGCCGCCGCAAGTCAGGGGCGCGTCATTGCGGCCTCGCGCAAGGGCTACCAACCCGCCATGCAGATGGCCTACCGGCCCGGTCTGGTGGCGGGTCTGATGACCGTAGGGTTGGGGTTGGTGGGCAGTGTGGCCGGGTTCATCGTGGCGGGGGTAGCCGCTGCGGATGTGCTCATCGGCTTCGTGCCTGGTATCTCGCTGGTGGCGCTCCTGACGCGGGTCGGGGGGAGCATCTCCGCCCGGGCCAGCAGCATGGGCGCGGACCTGGCGCACCAGGTTGACGCGACCATTCCCAGAGACCAGACCCGCAACTCCGCGGTCGTGGCGGGCATGGCCGGCGATGTGGTGAATGGCGGGGCCGGCCTTGTGGCAGACGTGTTTGAGAGCTTCGAGCTTGTCACCGCTGCGGCCCTGATGGTGGGCCTGGCACTGGCCGATGCGTCCCGCGGGGTGCTCTTTGATGGTCAATATGCCCTCTCTTTCGTGCTCTTCCCGCTCATGCTGCGGGGTGTTGGCCTGGCTGCCGCGGCCATTGGCTCCATGCTGGTGCGCACCAGCGAGCAACGCCGCAACGCTATGGCCGCAATGAAACGCGGGGTCTATGCAACGGCTATCCTCAGTGTGGCCGGCTTCGCCGCCGCGACCGCCTTCTCCCTGCGCGACCAGGCGGGTGCGATTGACTGGCGGCCCTTCCTGGCGGCCTGCACGGGTATCGTGCTGGCACTCGCACTTGACAAGCTCACGAACTACTTTACCTCGACCCACTTCCACCCCGTCAAACAGATGAGCCGTACTTCCCAGGCGGGCGCAACGCCCAACCTGCTGGCGGGAATGGCGACCGGGCTGGAGTCTGGTGGGTGGGCGGTGGTGGTCATCGCGGGGGCGCTCCTGGTGTCGGCAGCGCTCTACGCCGGCGAACCTGCGCCAACCCGCTTTGTGGCTATTCTCTACAGCGTCTCGCTCAGCGGTATCGGGCTGCTGAGCCTTGGTGCGCCGCTCGTGGCGATGGGATGCTTCGGCCCCGTAGCCCGCAACGCCAGCACCCTGGGGAGCCTTTCGAACATCGAAAAGAATCCCCGCAACATTCTGGAAGACCTGGACACCGCCGGCAGCACCACCCGCTCAGGAGCCAGGGGGATGGCCACCGGAGCCGCTGCCCTTGCCTTCGTGTCCCTCCTCGGGGCGCTCCTGGTCTATGCAGACCGGATGCAGGCCCATCTTTTGCTTTCGGGCGCAGCAGCAGCTTCCGGGTTCGGACTGACAGGCGTCACGCTGATGGCGCTGGTCGGCGCATTGATTGGCGGGGCCATACCGCTGCTCTTCTCGTCGCTGGCGCTCCATGCGCTGCTGCGGACTGCCGCACGGGTGGTGAGCGAGGTGCGGCAGCAGTTCAAGATACCCGAGGTCATCGGCGGCACTGCCCCCCCCGACTATGCCCGCACGGTGACGGTCGCCGTGCGCTCCGCACAGCGGGACCTGCTCGGAGTGGCGCTGGTTGCCCTGCTCCTGCCGCTCCTTGTGGGTTTGCTGATGGGGGTAGAGGCGCTGGTCGGGTTGCTGGTGGGGCTGCTCCTTTCGAGCCTGCTGGTTTCTCTGGCGCAGGCCAGCGCTGGCGGAGCCTGGGAGCAGGCGCGAACCTACATCGCCGATGGGTTTGCCGGCGGGAAAAACTCCGAAGCCTACCGCGCCGCTGTGGTGAGCAGCGCCGTAGGCGACCAGATCAAAGAGAGTGTCGGAACATCGCTCAACCCGCTGATGAAGTTCATCGGTCTGGCTGCCTTCCTCCTCACGCCCATCATTATCACCGTGCGCCCGATGGGGACCCCGCTTTCGCTCGGGGTGCTCGCGGTAGCCGTGCTCAGCGCTGGTGTACTGGTGTGGGCGGTGCTCCAGGGTACCCGCGAGGAAGCACCGGTGTCTGCTCGGAAGGTGTCGGTCCCGACCGGAGGGGCGCGAGTGCGGGTGGTGCTCACGGTGGTCGCGCTCCTGGTGTTTGCCGGGGTCGCCTGGGTCGGTCGGGGGGCGCTGGCAACCCCACCTGCCGCGCTGGTAGCGCCCGGAGCACCCGCAGTACCGATGGCTGAGACACCCACAACGCCAACCCGCGAACCAACCAGTATACCCACCTGGACGCCCTACCCGACCTATACCCCCCTTCCCACCTACACGCCCTTCCCGACCTCCACCCCGCTTCCGACGACGGAGATGACCCCGACCACGGGCATCACCCCCACGACGGGCATCACCCCCACGACGGGTATCACGCCGACCACGGAGATAACGCCGACGGATGAGGGAGGGACTGTGGAAGGAGAAGGAGAAGGGGAAGGAGAAGGGGAAGCACCAGAGACACCAGCAGAGACGGAGCCTGCCATCCAGACCACCTACACGGTGCAGCCGGGCGACACCCTGAGCAGCATCGCGTCTCAGTTCAACGTATCGGTCGGGGCGCTCATCGCGGCGAACAACCTGACCGCGGAACAGGCCAACAGCCTCAGCGTGGGGCAGGAACTTGTCATTCCTTTACCATAGACGAACGTGAAACAAGGGCGAAATAGGGGAAGCACAAGAGAACCATGAAACCCCAACACCACCCACGAACACCCAGACAGTATCTCCGCCTGGTTCTGACCGGCATCGCGATGGGGACGGCGGATGTCATCCCCGGCGTGTCCGGCGGAACCATGGCCTTCATTCTCGGTATCTATGAAGATTTGCTGAATGCCATCAAGTCATTCGATGTCCACCTCATCAAACTCGTGGCAAAGCTCGATGTGCGGGGAGCGCTGGACCACGTCCCCTGGCAATTCCTGGTCGCCCTGTTTCTGGGCATCGGGAGTGCCGTGCTCACGCTGGCCCACCTCGTCCACTGGATGATGAGTGACCAGTATCGCTACATCATGCTGTTTGCCTTCTTCTTCGGGCTGATTCTGGCCTCCATCCTCGCTATCGGGGCGACCATCCCGTGGAAGCCACGAACAGTGGTCACTCTGGTAGTGGGCACGGTGGTGGCCTTCATTATCGTCAATCTGGTACCGCTCGACATGCCCCACGACCCGCTGACCCTCTTCCTGAGCGGGATGGTCGCGATTATGGCCATGATCCTGCCGGGCATTTCCGGTTCCTTCATTCTGCTCATCCTGGGGCAGTATGAATATCTCCTACGGTCGGTCAAGCAGTTGCAGGTGCTCCCGCTCATCTTCGCGGGCATCGGGGCGGCAGTCGGGATTATCGGCTTCTCGCGGGTGCTGAGCTGGCTGCTCAAACGCTACCACCAGGCCACCATTGCCGCGCTGGTCGGCTTTATGATCGGTTCGCTGTGGAAAATCTGGCCCTGGAAGGAGTTTCTGGGCACGCGGCTCGACCGCCACGAAGATGTAGAACTGATTCTCGGCGGCAACATCCTGCCGAACGTCCTGACCGCGTGGTTCTGGCTGGCGCTGCTGCTCTGCCTGGTGGGGTTTCTGGTGGTCTGCTTCCTGGACCACCTCCTCTCAGGAGCCAACCCGGTGTTTCGTCTGGTGGGAATAGGACGCGGCAAAAAGGCCGAAACTGCGTCCGAGGGGGGATAGGAATAGCTGGCGGATGGTCATGTTCCCTGAATCTGCGGTACAATAGAGATTGGGCAGCAATTGGGACCGTCAGGAAAGAGGGTACTATGTCAGAACCACCACTTCGCGTCTTTCTCTCCTATGCGACCAGAGACCGGCTCACCGTGCGCCAGGTCTATACGCGGCTGGCGCAGGTCGAGCACCTCAAGCCCTGGTTCGATGACAAGATCCTGCTGCCCGGGCCGGAGTGGGACGAGGAAATTTCCAGGGCGGTCCGGGCAACCCACGCCATCCTGGTGTGTCTGTCATCCCATTCGGTCAGCGCACGGGGAACCCTCGACCGGGATATCGTCTATGCGCTGAACGTGGCTGCTCGGAAATCCGAAGGTCAACCCCGTATCTTCCTGCTCAAGCTTGAAGCCTGCGAGGTCCCCCCTCCCCTCGACAGCTACCCCTCGGCGCACTGGTTCGAAAAGTCGGGCTTTGACCATCTGGTCACGCTCCTGCACGACTACCGAGACACCATTCCCCGCAGCGTGTGGGAGAAGGAACAACAGGCCGCCGCCGCCTCGCCGCCACCTCCCCCCCCTGACCAGCAACCCGTAGTTCCCCCCGTGCCACCCGCAGATGGAGCCGCAGGGGAGGATGAGCAGCAGCAAACGAAGGATGGGAGCAGGGGACCGGAAGCGCCCCAGAGCCGCCCTGGTGGGCAGGATGGCCAGAGAGGTGCGGGTTCGGCCCGACGACGCCGGACACCCGCACGCCGACAGAAACCGGCAGGGGCCGCCGATGAAGGGTTGCCGCCTGCAAACCAGCCACAAACTCCCAGTTTGGGCAGCCGGACGGTGGGAGCCGGGGTGGGGGATGGATCAGCAGAGAGCCGACGGAGGAGTGCCCCCCCTCCCCCTCCCCCTCCCACCGAAACCGCACCCGAATCCTCCCCGCTTGACTACCGCATGGTGATA
>DAOTUF010000195.1:0-4363 GCA_034437495.1 Chloroflexaceae bacterium
GGGGGGGGAACAACGAACCGCGATGTTCCCCCGGGGAAGCCTGTGCTACTCGGTCCCAGGCACAAAGAAGCGGACCGTCTCCAGCGTGGTGTCAAACACGCCGCGGTCCCATGACCCACTCGGGGCCAGACCAAACGAAATGAGCGTCATATTGTCACCGGTCACGGCAACCGCCATCCGTCCTTCCCCTTCGACCCCTCCTTCCTCATTCTCAATCGAGATGATATCAACGGCTCGTCCAGGAACGCCCCCAATCGTCACATCCTCGCGCTGCTCCGACAGTACCGCGCCCGTGAGTTCACCCGACTCGATGAACGCATCGAGGACCGAATCCGGCGTCACCTCTCCTTCCACCTCTGTCGCAATCTCATCGGTCGGGCCGGCCAGAAACATCATCGACATCGTGGTGTCGGGCGAGAAATCGGAACCCGACGGAGACATCATAATCATCCCCTCGGTCCCTTCACCAATGCTCATCGCCTCCCACCCTTCGGGCGTCATTGCGGCGAAACCAGCCTGGCTCACTGCCTCCTCGCCACCACTGAACGTTTCGCCAAGTGAAAACTCTTCTGTTTCTTCACCCTCTTCCTCGTCCAGCGGCTCTTCATCTAGCGGCAGCGGCTCTTCGTCCAGTGGCTCTTCGTCCATGGTCTCGTCATCTTGCGGAGCACCGACCGTCGCCGGAGGCGGCTCCAGTTGCTCACCCAGTCCCCACAGACGCACCGTCCGGTCATCCGAGCCGGTCGCCATCGTGCTCCCGTCGGGCGCAAAGGCCACCGCCATCACACTGTCGGTGTGGCCCTCCAGAAGCGCCAGTTCGCGTCCATCGGCCACGGCCCACACATACACGATCCCATCGGAACCACCCGACGCCACCATCGCCCCATCGGGAGAGAAGGTCACACTGTACATCCAGCCGCTTCCCTCCATCTTGCGCAGGTCGCTGCCGCTGGCTGCGTCCCAGAGCGTGACCTCGCCGCCGCCGGTCGAAGTCGCCACCAGCGACCCATCGGGAGCAAACGCCACACTATACACCGCGTCCCGGTGGTACATCGTCTGAAGCTCCTGACCATCGGCAACGTTCCACAATTTCGCCGTCTCGTCGTCCGACCCCGAGACCAGCATCGTCCCATCGGGCGAGAACGCTATCCCATTGACCGCCTCCTCGTCCAGGTTGCTGGTCAGCGTGCGGACCTCGCTGCTGTCAGCCACGTTCCACAGCTTCACCGTGCCATCCTCCGAAGCGGTGGCCAGCATCGTCCCATCAGGCGAAAACGCCACGTCACTGATGGCACTCTCGTGCGCATCCTCGATAGTCTGCGTCCCGCCACCTTCGCGCATCAACGTCACATCGCCATACGCCGCCATCGCCAGAATAGACCCATCCGGCGAATAGGTCACACGCTCGACCCAGTTCGTGCTTTCGATGACATCCAGCAGGCTCCCATCTTGCGTGCTCCACACCATCACGCCATCGCCCGCGCCCGATGCCAGCATCGCCCCGTCGGGCGAATACGCCACCGTATTCACATCCTGTGCGTGGCCTTCTGGCTCCAACCGTCGGAGTTCACTGCCATCACTCGCATTCCACACGACCACCGTGCCATCACTTTGGGCGGACATGAGCGCTGCCCCATCGGGCGAATAGGCAATCGACCGGACCGTGCCCTCATAATCTTCAATGGCCCGCACCTCGCTGCCATCACTCGCATTGAGCAGGGTGATATCAAACCCCGTCGCCACCGCAAGGATCGCCCCATCGGGAGCAAATGCCATCCTCTCAACCGAACCGAAAATCTCCGTCCGGAGCCGTTCCGTGCCATCGGGGAGGTTGTAGAATACCAGGTCACTGCTCACCGAGACCGCCAGCGCCGTGCTATCGGGCACAAACCGGATCTCCTCGGCCCATCCCTCCTCAAAGTCCTCCAGCACAAATATCTGGCTGCCATCGGCCACATTCCACACCCGCACCGAGCTATCGCCGCCCCAGTTGCTCGACGCCAGCATCGTCCCGTCGGGCGAATAGTCCAGGTAGGAAACCGACGAATCGTGTCCGTCGAATGTCTGCGTCTGACTGCCGGTCTGCGTATCGAAGATGGTCACGCTCCCATCGGACAGGCCGACCGCCAGCGCCGCCCCATCCGGGGCATAGGCCAGGCTCTCGGCAAAGCTGCTCTCCGGCTCCAGCGTGAGGCTTGCGCTCCCATCGGCAACCTGGTACAGGGTCACGGTGTCCGAAGTTGCCACCGCCAGCACGGTGCTATCGGGCGAAAAGGCCACGGCTTCAATGATATCTGGAATGGCGATGAGATATCGCTCCTCAAACGTTTCCGCGCCATAGAGCCACACCCCGATAGATGAAGCCACGGCGACCGTCGCGCCATCCGGCGAAAACGCCGCCTCATCCAGCCCCCCCTTCCCCAGGCGGGCAATCTGATGCACATCACCAACCGTATTCTCTTGAATGGCTCCCGCCGCAAGCGGAACCGTCGGGGGCATCGCCGTCGTTGGTGACACCGCTGTCGTTGGCGACACCGCCGCGGTTGCCTGCGTGGGAGTTGCGGCTGGTTCCGTTGTGCGAGTTGCCGTGAGCATCTGGGTTGGCTCCATCCCCATCGTCATCGTAGGAGCCTGCGTAGGAACAGCAACCGCCGTCGGTACTGCCGTTGGTTGTTCTGCCGGGGCCGTGGGAGCTGCCGGGGCTGTGGGAGCCGCCGGCTCCCCCTCCTCACCACACGCGGCCAGGACTACCACCATCGCCAGCATCATCGCCAGCACGAGAAGACCATCCTTCATCCGACCAGGCCAGAGAAGTATCTGACGCATCCTAAAGATCCTTTCTACCAGACAAACTACCAAACCCCCACCTGCAACGTGGGGATGATTCCCCCGCCGATCCAGAACAGAACCAGCGGGGGAATGGGCTTCGGACAACCTATCCGAATGCATGTACCCGAAAGCGCTATTATACCAGAGCCGGGTGAACCGTGCTCTTGCTCCGGGTGCGTCGCGCATCGCGCACCACGCACCACGTGCCACAGGTTCCCGTCCTACCCGGCCGGCTGCGAACTCTCGGCTACCTCGCGCCCTTTGCGCCGCTGCATCCCGAAGAAGATGGCGGCCCCGATGATGGCCAGCGCCACCACCAGCAAGATAATCCCCAGGATGGGACGGGCAAATATCCACCCCACCGCAATCACCATCAGGCTCAGCGTCAGGCCGATGGCAAAGGAAACCAGACCCAGACCAAGCCCCACCAGGTCGCCCAGGAAGGGGATAACATCGGCCATCACCTCAAGCGGCTTGAAGAGCGCCCCCACCCCGACCACCATAATGACCAGTCCAACCAGCCGCAAGATCCACGTCAGGAAGGTATTGGCCTGCTGCGCCTCCTCAAACATCTGGTCGGCGCTCACCGCGCCCATCTTGAGCATCTCAAGCGTATCACCCGCCTTCGTCTGGTAGGGACGGAAGGACGCCCCGGTCTGCTGCGCGATGATGCTCACCGTCGCCGGGCGCACCACCTCAAACGAGACGCGGTAGTCCCCCACCTGCGGCGTCTGCGGCGACCCGGGGCCAATGTACAGCCCGCCACTTTCCAGCGTCACATTCCGCCCCTCCAGCGAAGGAGGAGACTCCAGCGTCAGTGGTTCGCCCCCCGAGATGCTCCCCACCAGGCCCGACGAAAGCGTAAACGCTCCTACTGTCACAGTGTCTGCCATCTGGGTTTCGTCCTTGAAATCCATCGGGGGGTTCTGGTGGCCGGTTGGCTCCTTGAAGCTGCTCGAATTATGGTAGCTCGATGACCACTCCTTCGAATAGGTATAGGTGGTTCGGCTTTCCGTTCCTCCCCCCACCTTCTTGACGGTCTCCGTCTGCTGGTCCTCCACCCATTGGTACATCTGCACCTCGCGCACCAGCTTGATGGCATTGTCTGCCGAAACGCTAAACGTCGGGTCGGTGAGCGTCGCATTGGTCGTGGCCTGCCCGGTCACATGCACCAGTTTGCTATCATTGGCCGGGTTGACCTCCTCCGCGCTGACCGACACCACGGCTCCCGCACCCTCCTTCAACGACTTGTAGGTCTGAACCGCTCGCCCTTCGTTCCAGAAGAGCAAAACAATCGCAACGATAATCCCGATAAACCCGATAAAGATTCCCTGGATAGAACCGATAAGCCGACCGCCACATCCCTGGCTGGTCACTTCCGTAATCTGGTCTGACATCGCTCTTGCCTGCTACTTTCTCCGTGTTCAAAAGTACTCGAACGTACGCTTTGTCCATTTCCGAAATTCCTGCTTCGTCCTGCACGGCGCTCTCAAGCGAACGTCTGACACGCAGTCCACAGGCGTACTTTACGTCC
>DAOTUF010000196.1:0-1937 GCA_034437495.1 Chloroflexaceae bacterium
AGCTCCAGGCCCGCTCGCTGGTCGTTAAACAAGCAGACGGTCTCTGCTCGTGCGGCCAGCACGACAAGCCTCCCTATCTGAACGAGGCACCCGTGACCGCCGCAAGGCGAGTGGGTTTGCTGGTTTTCCCGTCGTAAGGCGAAAAACCAGCACAGGACGACATGGTGGAACGTTTGGAGAAAAGAAAGGAGGACGGCGGCGCTTCCTCCACCCGCTCAAGCAGGTGGTTTCCTGCGCCGCCATTTCTATGAAACATCTGATGAAACATCTGTGGACGTTTCTGGGAGGGAGTATCGCAGGTATTGCCGTCATCGTGGGCAGCGTGCTGCTTGCTCCCCACCCCGCGACCGCCCAGGAGGAGGTACCGCAGCCCGAGCAAATGAACAACGTCTCACCGGCGGTCGGGTCGGCCAATACCGAGTTTGCCTTCTATGCGGTCGGTTTCGATGACGGGGAGAAAGTAGACGTCTGGTTGAACACCCCCTTCGGAATACCCATTGACGCCGAAGTTGAAAAACTCTACGAAGCGAACGACAACGGGCGGGCCGACTGGGTCTGGGAAGCCCCGGAAGACGTTGCGCCCGGTCTGTGGCAGATGGTGGCGCAGGGGCGCGAAAGCATGGTGCTGCACGTCATCCCCTTTGAAATTCAGCCGGGGGTGAACACCGGCGCGGAAGCCCCCATCGGGGAAGAGCAGTCCAACGTATCACCCCGGGAGGGATACCCCAACACGACGTTTGCCTTCTACGCCTCTGGTTTTGACCCGGACGAGGATGTCGAAATCTGGCTGCATACGCCCAACTGGATGCGCATCGACCTGGAGGATGATTACTACATTGCTCCCCCCTCGGGGCGGGTAGACTGGACCTGGACGGCTCCGCTCAATGCTCGGCCAGGCACCTGGCACATGGTCATCCAGGGACCGGAAACCAAGCACGTCCTGCCATTTGAAATCCTCCCCGAGGAGTAGCAGCGGAGCAACGCCACGGAGAAAGATGGGAAACGAGGATGGGATCTCCTCCATTGAGAGAGAGGTCCCATTTTTCTGGTTTTCTGGTCCGGGCACCGGGCGTCTGTCTTCTGGAGACAGGAACCACTCTGGCACGCTTCTTGCGAAGCATCCTCGTAGGGCGAGACAGGAAACAGGAGCACCTTGCTCCTGTTTCCTGGGACTGGAAGATGTTCAGAATGTTTGAAAGGAGTAGGTTCATGCGAGGAAAAGATGGCAGCATGATCACGTTGTTTCTGCGGCTTGTGGGTCTGGTGCTGATCGCGTCCCTGGCTCTTGCTGCCTGTGGCGGCGGCCCGACCCCGACCGGTGGGGAAGAGGAAGAGGACGTGTCTCCTACGGCTACTGTAACAGATAGTGGCGAGGAGGACGAAACCGAAGAGCCAACCGAAGAGGCTGAGGACGAAGAAGAAGAGCCAACTGAAGAGCCAGAAGAAGCCGAGGACGAAGAAGAAGAGCCAACTGAAGAGCCAACCGAAGAGCCAACCGAAGAGCCAACCGAAGAACCAGAAGAAGCCGAGGACGAAGAGGCTGAGGACGAAGAGGCTGAGGACGACGGGGCTGAGGACGAAGAGGCTGAGGACGACGGGGCCGAGCCTGCTGATATGAGCGGCGTTACCCTGGAAATCGGCGTGGATGGTGAGCAACTCCTGTTCGACAAGGACACCATGGAAGCCACCGTTGCCGAAGGAGCCGATCTTACCATCCAGTTCAACAACACGTCAAAAACCCAGGAGCATAACTTTATCCTCCTCAATACCGACGATATGAGCGAGGCGGAAGCATTCAACCAGGCGGCAACAGCCGCAGGACCAGATATCTACTACTACCCTGAAGACGATGAGGAGATGCGCGACCTGGTCATCGGAGATACCTATATTCACAATGCTGCCGAAGAATCCGGGACGATGACCGTCCCCGCCCCCCC
>DAOTUF010000197.1:0-9211 GCA_034437495.1 Chloroflexaceae bacterium
GCACACCATGCAGCCAATAAAGGGCACGGAGCCGATAACATCTACAGACACCCTGCCGGGTTTTGCAGTTACTGTGCCTATTACCGAGACGGAACAAATGCCAGAGGGACCACAGCCTGACAGTAACAACCGGGTCTATCTTCCATCAACTGGCTATGTGGGTGTGCCTGTGTCCATAATTGCCGACTTCAACCTCACTACGGAGACAACACCTATCACCTACACCTGGCAGGCCACCGACCAGGATACCGTCACCCAAACTGTCCCATTGAGTAGTACGGTTGATTTCACCTGGGATACACCGGGAACCAAAGCCATAACCGTCACGGCAACGAACGGATACAGTGAACCAGTTACCACAATGCGTACTATCAACATCATCGCTCCTGGTCCATATCTAGAACCCCAGGCCGTCGCCGCCGCTACTATCAGCGGGGCCGGAGAAGGTAAAGTCGGGGCAACCTCCCCCTTCACAGTGACAGTTAGCCCTACCACCGCCGCAACGCCCATCACCTACACCTGGCAGGCCACCGACCAGGATACCGTCTCGCACACGGGCGCGTTGATCAGTATGGTTGATTTCATCTGGGATACACCGGGCACCAAAGCCATAACCGTCACGGCAAACAACGGGTACGGGGAACCGATCACGACCACACGTACTATCAACATCATCGCTCCTGGTCCATATCTAGACCCCCAGGTCGTCACCGCCGCTGCCATCAGTGGGGCAGGAGAAGGTAAAGTCGGGGCAACCTACCCCTTCACAGTGACAGTTAGCCCTACCACCGCCGCAACGCCCATCACCTACACCTGGCAGGCCACCGACCAGGATACCGTCTCGCACACGGACGCGTTGATCAGTATGGCTGATTTTATCTGGGATACACCGGGCACCAAAGCCATGACGGTCACGGCAAATAACGGATACGGGGAGCCAGTGACCACAACGCATTCCATTTCGATTCAAGAAGACCCCGATGGGCGAAGAGTCTATCTTCCTCTCGTCACCCGCTAACATTTCACCTATCCAGAAGTCCCTGTCGAAGAAAAATGGTGGCAGGGGCTTCTGTGCCTTTAACCATAAGAGTGCTTCGAGTTGAATATTCAACAACTCGGAGAGCAGGCCGGGGTCGATCCCAGTTCCATCAGTCGGATTGAATTGCACCGCACGCAGGCGACCCTGACAACGGCTATTCGGCTGTGTGCCGTGTTTGGAACCTCCCCCCACGAACTCCTGGCGTATCTGCGCGGAACCTCCCACGATGCGGTGCTGGAGCCGCGTGCTCCGCAGCAGGCATCTGAGGCCATCTTGCGTGAATGCGACGTCCAGGATGTCCTGCTGCTCTTTCGCCACCAGCAATCAGCGGGGAGGGCGCTGTTCCTGCACCTGCTCCACGCCGTTGCCAGGATGGACGCGCAACACGCCATCAGCAGACTGCCCGACCTTCCCCCCCCCGATGCCCCCGATCCGGTATCGTCTCTTCAACCACAGGGTATCCCGTATCCCCCCCTCTCCGAAGACCTCCTCCTCGACCTCTATCTTCAGGGAGGCGTGCTGCTGCGGCGCGATGCCGGGGCGTATCTGAAGGCCAGACGCCGCCGTCTTGACCTCGCGCTTGCGGCGCTACAGGAGACCCTTTCCATGTCGGACAGCGCCTTGAGCAGATGGGAACGCGGGGTTATCGGGCGGTTGAAACTCCCCGATGTGCTGGCTCTTGATACGACCTTTGCCCGCGGGGGGGAAGTTCTGGGCATGTTCTGGCGAGCTTCAGCGTTCCATCTGGGGATCGAGACCCCTCCCGGCACGGCAGACACTCCGTGGACGGCTGACGAGTTGCACCTGGCTGAATGGCTCATCAGGCTCTATCGGTGGGCGACGTTTTTCAAGGGTGATGCCGAATGGCTCGCAGTTTTGCGAGACGCGCCGTACCTGGCAGGGAGCAGTGGATAGCACGGGGGCTTGTCCGGGGGAGCCGGTGGCCTCCACCAGTCCCCAGGTTGACCAGGTCGCTGCTCCAGGTGCGGTGCAAGCGGTTCTCAATCCCGTATTATCAACGCACCATGAGCGATGTGGCCTGGATACGTCGGTTGCTGGCTCATTCCTGACACCCATGCGCGTGCGGGGGTATCAGCGCTTTCCCTCCGGCAGCACCACCGAGGTATTCCAACAGTGGTCGCCGATCCGCTCGACCAGTTGGAGACCCTCGGTCTGGAGCAACCCGCGCTGTGGGCAGATGCCCTGCGTAACCACGCCATAATAGTCGGCGGGGTAGTAGGTGCGATAGGTGTTCATCTGCCGCAGCAGTTCGCCCACCGAGGCCACACGGGTCTTGAACTCCAGCAGCACCGCGAGGCGGTCGGGCACCTGCACGCGCCCGTGCGGCCCTCTGCGGCGTGAAGGCGCAGGCCAGGCGGCATCCTGGCAGCACCGGTATGGATCATCGCCCCCAACGCAATCAGCCACAGGCCGACGGAGTTGGCCGTGCTCGGTGGTCAGCGGGCAGCACAGGGAGCGGGTCGCCGTCACCACCATATCCGCAAAGCCGATGATACGTTCGTGACGGCGGATGGGCACTTCCAGGTGTATCGTGTACTCCCAGGGCGCAAAGAACACACACGGGGGGTGCAGGCTATCCACCAGGTCGGCAACGACCTGGCGCTGGACAAAGGCGGTCATCAACTCGTCGTGGGCGCGACTACCTGGTTCCGGGTCACGCCCGCCAGGTTCGTTCTGCCAGGGGGGGAGTTTTTGTCGAGTCATGCGTTCCTCCTTCAACTTACGGGTGACATTCTAAATCGTGATCGGGTCGTTGGCGGCGTTCAATGGGCAGCAGGGCAACGAGCGGGGCCGTCCAGCTATGCTCGACAGCAACCGTGTGCTGCGGACGCTGCTGCCAGGTGATAGTGTGCCAGGTCACTGCCGTGGGGATATGCACGGTGGAACCAGCCGCATGGCCGAGGCGGGTGCTCAGGCCCGTGCGGGTGCGGGTGCCATCGCGTACCTGGACTATCATAGGCGGGGGTTCGTGCGGCAGCGGAGGCCAGGCATAGGCCAGCACCGAGGCATCGGCAATATCGGTCGTGCGGGTCACGTCGGTGCAGGCAATGGAGAGCGCCCGCACGCCATCGTCGCAGGCGAGAGCATCCTGGTGCCGCACCCCGAAGGGCAGCAGGGCGTGCCGCAGCAGCGCCATCCGGCACTCCGTGGCATTGGAACCAATCAGGTGCGTTATGGGCAGCAGCGTCATCAGCGTAGCCATCGTCTCCTGCACCGCCCTGACCAGCGTCAGGCCGCGGACCTGCGGTTGGAAGGCTACGGCGAGGTGGAGCAGCACCACCAGACCCGTGCGCTCGGTGAAGACGAGGAGCGAAGCGAGCGGGTCGTGCAGGCGGATGCCCACCAGGACGGGGTGGAGCACGGGCGCGGCGACCGGGTGGGTCAGTTGCAGGATGGGCAGGGCGGGATGGGACACGAATGCCGCCTTGCCCGCCCGTACAAGGGTGCGGGCATAGGCAGGCGCAGTTGGCATCAAAGGCCGCCCCGCGGCATCCTGAACGAAAACAGCACTGGACATCGGTGTTGTGTCTTGCTCGCTACGAACCAATGGGATGGAGCCTCAGAAAGAGGCCTGCTCTCGCGGGGAGGTGGGTGTGCTTCTGGTTGCTCGGTGCTGACTGATGTATTCTCGGTCAGGCAGTTCGTGCAACCGTGCTACAATAGCATGCTAATTGCGTGCGCTTTCAAGAGCCACCTTTCGCTCGCAGCTTTGGGGAGCCTCCTGAGCGAAAGGTGGTGCGCCCTGGTCACGGTATAAGTGACAGCAACAGTATACCACACTGGTGTTTGTGTGTCAACTGGCTCCCCACCGGGAGCGTATGGCGCATCAATTTGGAGAAAAACTCCGATATCTTCGTCTCCAGCGTGGCCTGACCCAGACCGAGTTGGCCCACCAGCTTCAGCTCTCCTCGCACTCCCACGTCAACAATCTCGAAGCGGGTCGCCGTGCGCCCTCGCTCACCGTGGTGCTGCAAGTAGCGGCAATCTTCGGGGTCACGACGGATTATCTGCTCCGCGACCGGGCGACAGGAGCCGCACTGCAAGCCGAACCACGTTCGTTGCCGTCTGGCTCACCAGCCACCCTCTTTCGGCAGAAGCTACGCCACCTGCGCAAGCAACGCAAACTTACGCAGACAGAATTGTCCGCACGCCTGGCGTTGCGCACCCAGGCCCATATCAGTCTGCTGGAAAGCGGGCGGAGCGAACCTTCTCTGGAGTTTGTGCTTCAGCTTGCTGATTTCTTCGCGGTACCGACCGACTACCTGTTGCAGGATAGTATTCCCGTTGAGGGAGGCAAGGCATAGGGCGGCATCGAAAGAGGCCATCTCTCCGCGTAGGAGGTCGTGGCTGCGTCTGGGATGGGATTGGGAGCCGCGCATGTCTGGCGCTGACAGCCGCGGTTGCCCACTGGTTATCCTCCCCCGGTGTGGGGCGAGTGGTCCTGGCAACCAGACTTGATTGGTTCACGGCTGACGTCGACACCGGGCCTGATTTTCGGAGACGTCATTTCAATCGGTGGATGCACTGGGGGCAGCGCCCGCTCCGGGTGCGGTGGCGGCGGGGCCGTTGCCGCACAGGTAGTCCTGCAATGGTAGTGTTCCGTAGCCATCGCTAGCTTTTGCTGGCAAACCTTCGCCACTACCTGGTACAGCACTACCGACCACGCGATGACCAACGCCAAAATCCTGGATAACCGGGTCATTCGAGCGTCCATAGAGCAAATAGGGCACACTGGTCGGCTTTCCAAGCGTTTGATAGTGGACCTGGTAGAGTCTCCACTGCGCCCCGAAGATAGGGACAACATGGATGCCATAGGCATCGCGCCAGACGAGGAGAGCACCCGGCTGGTCGGGCAACCAGTTCGACCCCGGGCAGCGTACTATTGCCACCCCCAATGTCTGGCTCATCCGGGTCAGGTTGGGGTCATCGGGGAATTCTGTTTGCGGCAAGGTGTTGGCACATCCGTAGGGTTGGAACGGGTTAAGCATCCGCAGGCGCGTTCGTAGCACGGCTTGATATGCGGCCTGTTGAAAATCGTGACGGGATACATCCGTCGGGTCGGCAAAAACCCGATAATGAACAAGCATCCCCGTACGGCAAGCAGCGACCAGGCAAATTTGGCCAGGATAAACCAGATGACACCGACAAAGATGAAGGCGAGCAGATTGGTATTCAGCCACCAGGGAGAAGAGGCGACGCCCGGCACGACCTTGATGTGCCGCCAGGCGTTGGCATATCCCAGGCCATTGTCACCCGTCCCCGGTCGCCCCCCCTGTAGGCCATCAGCCACTCCTGTTTGCCCAGGAAAGCGACCCCAAAGTCTTCCCGACACAGGTTGAAGTTTTGAGTTGCCAACCACTGTTCGCACATTACACTACTTCGTCACCCGCAGCGGATGAAACGACGTATCCCGATCATACACATCCATCCCCTCTTCCCGCTTGAGGAAATTGACCACGGCATAGGTCAGCGGCGTTGCCAGCGCTTCATAGACCACCTTGACCAACCACTGCGTTACCAGTGCCGTCACCAACCCGGCCAGCGGGATCGCGCCCAGGAAGGCAATCGTCACGAAGATGAAAGAATCTAACCCCTGCCCCACGACGGTTGAGCCAATGGTACGCGCCCAGAGCATCCGTCCTTCCATCCAGACCTTCATTTTCGCCAGCACAAACGCATTGGCAAACTCGCCCACCAGATAGGCGCAGAACGAGGCCAGCAATAACCGGGGCGCAAACCCCAGGATACGCTCATACGCCGCCTGTGCGTCCCAGAAGGGCGCTCCTGGCAGCACCTGCGCGATCCAGATAGCGCTCACGGCCAGCAGGTTGCAGCCAAACCCGATCCAGATGACCTGGCGGGCGCGACGGTAGCCATAGACCTCCGTGAGAATGTCGCCGCAGATGTAACTGATGGGAAAGATAATAGTCCCTGCGGGCAGCAGCAATCCGGCGATATCGACCAGTTTAACTGCGATGATATTGGCAATCAGCAGCGTGGTGACGAACACCGCCACCACGACAACGAACCAGGTTGAGTGTTGGCGTTCAGCCAGAGGGGACATATGTGTTTCTCCTTTGCACGCTATCGTTCAATAAAGACACCTCATGGGTGATAATTTAAGGTGGTGCCGTCTTCAAGAACACGACACGCATTCCACTTTGCTTTGATCTGAGCCACACGCGGTTCATCAGGCACGACAGTATTGTTCTGGATGGCATATGCACCTGTATCGTAACATTCGAGAATGGCTGTCAGCATCCTGGTGAGACTATCATACACTTTTCCCTCACCGTGATAGTCGAAGTAGATGGAACCAAAATCGTCATCTGACATACCTGTCCACACAGCGTAATATTCACCCATAAAGGTAAAAATGGGAAACAGCTCCGGCAAATACCCGCCGCCTCCGATTTCTTCATCAATCTGGCGCAACTCAAGATAGATATCGAGCGCATGTTCGAGTGACAGAAAGTGATGATAATAAAACAACGTATGCTCTTCCATCCGTTCTTCGTCGCGCATGCCATTCTGCCACTGATACAGGGCTACCACATCGTCAGGCAGCACAAGCGGCACACGCGCTCGAATGGTGGTGGCATCCAGTCCTGGTTGCATCACGCTGCGAATATCCGGTTGGGTTCGCTCCGCATAAGCGAGCAGTTTGTCCAGTATGGTATGCAGATGCACACTGTCACTCCTTGTCTGATGGGTCTTCTACGCATGCACCGCACGCACCTTGCAGCGTGCCAGGTGGATATCCTGCACTTCATCAGTGTAGCGCCGGAGCAGATCGGTAGCAAAGGCGGTCACCTCCACGCCCATCTCCGCCAGTCCAACCGTTGGAACAGGCGTGCCGTCCGTTTCGATGTTGAAGCCCGTATGGATCAGTGTTGAGGTGATGCTGACGGTTGCGATGGAGACGGAGAGCTTCCCACAGCTGCCATCCTCACCGGTTACGTACAGGTCGTCACCCCGTCGCTGGAGCCTGTAATCTGTCCGCTCCTCCAGCAGTTCCTTCGCCGTAATAATCAGCAACCGCTGCCGATAGACCGCCAGTTCCAGGTCGGTGGTGAAGAACTCGGCAATGCAGTGCAGCATCAACGGGCTGTAGATGGGCGCTTGCGCTTTGACATCCACAATATCGACCATCTCGCTCAGGTCAACCCGGCACGGCCCGACAAATGCGACGATGGCATCACCGAGCAGGTCAAAGGTGCGATACATCCAGTGTGGCGCAAGTTGACGACCATCATAGGTGATAGGAGAGCCAGTCACGATGTGTATATGCATTGCACTGCTCCAGCCATCTCTTCATGTACATAGGTTCTACTGCGGCTATTATACACGATATTGTCGCGGGGCGTGGTAGAATGACTCCAGATGGACTCACCTGCCAGGAAGCGTTGATGCGTCTGCTGATTCTTACCTGCTCCGCGCGGAAGCGGGGCGATACCGCACCCATACCTGCTACCGAGCGCTATGATGGGCCGCTCTGGCGCGTGCTGCGCAGCTATCAGCGCGAACAACCGTTGTTTGCCCACGACCTGGAGATTTCTGTGCTCTCGGCGGCCTTCGGGTTGATCCCAGGAACCCACCCCGTGCCGCTGTATGACCAGTTGATGACCGCTGAGCAGGCAGATACGCTGCGTCCCCAGGTGCTCGAACGCTTTGCTGGCCTTATGCAAAACGAATATACCCACCTGTGCCTGGGGTTGAGCCAGCGCTACCTGCGGGCGATGCAGGGCTGGGAGACACTCGTGCCCGCTGGTGTCGTGGTCACGCAGACGGACGGCCCGATGGGCACCAAACTGGCGCAATTACGCGCCTGGTTGCAGGGTGAAGCCTGGGAGCCATCAATTGACCATCCTACGCGCCTGGTGGCTGCCGCGTCTCCGCGTGGGGTGACGACTGTCTGCGGCGTGCCGCTCCACCTCTCACGGGATGAGGTGCTGGAGCAGGCGCGGCAGGCACTGCACACAGATGGGCAGAACGCGCAGCGCTACCGCGACTGGTATGTGCTGGTGGATGGGCACCCGGTCGCCACCAAGTGGCTGGTCAGCCTCATCAGCGGCGTGCCAACGAGCCGCTTTGATGCCAGTCGAGCGCGGCAGGTGCTGCTGGCGCTGGGGGTGGATGTGGAACTACAGATGATGCCCCTTTAAGGCTTTCGCAAGTTCTGTAGTAATGCGATCAAGTTCCGGGTCATCGCCCGGATGCGGTGCAGCACTTACAAGGTAGGTGTCAATGTATTGATCTTCGTAGCAGGTTTCCAAATAATCGAGCAGTTCCCGTGCAAGATCCTCCTGCGAAAGCCCCTGGAATTGTTCAAGGTATTCTGCGCCGTGATTTTTTTGCTCGATCCAATCCATTGCATTCTGAATTGATTTAATCAAGTTATTGTTCATGTTATCCTCCTTGACAAATACAACAATCACTATAGAATAGTGTCAAGTTTTCAAATTGAGAACCTTTGTGTAGAGGTTTGAAATGCTGCTTAAAGACCTTTCAGAATTGCACCGCAGCCTCCAGACTGCATCCAAACAAAGAAAAATCGCTTTCTGGACACGCTTTTGTTCAGAGCATGAAATTGTAGAGAGTGCAGTACCTCTCTTTGCACTTTCAGATGAGAGTGTATCTGTAAAGCCTTATGGCTCAAACCAACGCCCTATGTTACAGCGTTCATCTCAAATGAACAAGGTGGTTATCAGTGAGGTTCAAAAGGTAATAGACGATTTCAATTCTGGATCAGAAAAGTATGAGGGCTTGGTTTACATGATGTTCTGGTTAGATGACAATCTGGTATTACCGCTTTACATCGGTAAAGCTGAGAAATACGGCAAGAATAAAAATCTTTCCGCAAATATCGCAAACATTGAAAAAAACCACCACTTTTTTTGTCGTTGGGGGTATAACTATGCATATCATATCGGTGATTTAAGCGCTGCCGTGTGTCCTGGGCACCCACAAAGAAAAGGAAAAGCAAAGAGTTATCAGAAGTATACGAAATGGGCTGAAAGAGGTAGTCCCCCAATGCTAGTGGTATCGTATTATGCCAAGGACGCATTATAGTGATGGATGAAATACCAGATGGCACCAATATGGTTCTCCAGTTTCTTCGAAAACGACAGCGTTTTGCGCACCAGACGA
>DAOTUF010000198.1:0-6495 GCA_034437495.1 Chloroflexaceae bacterium
ACCCGGCCCGCCACCCGCCCAACCAGCATCCCCGCCGCCGCTCCCGCTGTCATCGCCCGACATCCAGAAGGTCCTTTTTGATGCCGATTGAACCGCAAACCGAAGCGGTCACGCGGAATGGCGGAATAAACGATTGAATGGAACGGAAGCGTATCACCATCCACAGGGAGACAGATAGACCATACGGTAAGGAGTCGCTTGCATGAAACAGCGCGTCAAACGACAGGTTCTCGTGCTCCTGGTCATCTTCCTCGGGTCGGCCCTCGTGCTGCCGGACCGGGGTTCCAGGCTGGATGCCCAGACAGATGCACGGTATTTCGCCGAAACTGGCCACTTTTTGCGGGGAGCCTTTCGCTACTTCTGGGAAACGAATGGGGGCCCCCTGGGAAGCGTCTATACCTTTGGATATCCCATTACCGAAGAGTACCGTTCGGATACGACCGGTCGCATTACCCAGTATTTCGAACGCGCCCGCTTTGAACTGGTGGAGCGGGATGGACAATATGGTGTCGAACTGGGACACCTGGGGCTTGAGGTCACGGCGGGACGCGCCTTCGAGACCTCGGCACCGATTGAGCCGACCACGCAGCGCCGCTTCATCCCCCAGACGCAGCACATCATCCAGTATGGCTTCAAGGAAATCTGGGAGACCCACGGAGCCGAACGCATCTTTGGCTGGCCCATCAGCGACGAGATTATGGAGGTGACGGGCGATGGGCAGATGCGGACGGTACAGTATTTCGAGCGGGTCCGCTTCGAATACTGGCCGGAGATGGTTCCTGGCAGGCGGGTCATCCTGACGGCCCTGGGGCGGTTTCTGGCTCCTCCAGAACTGCTGACCCCCCTGCCCCCGGACGCAGCCCCTGGGAGCGCTCCGCCTCCGCCGGGGCAGCCGGCCCAGCCGGCCCAACCGGCCCAACCAGCGCCACCGGCTCCACCCGTCCCCTCGCTTCCAGCAAACTCCAATGCGGTCGTTGAACCGCGGTGGGGCGACCCCGGCACGGAGTTTGTTTTCGAGGCCAAGGGGTTTGCATCGGGCGAAGAAGTCGCCATCTGGATGACGGCTCCTGATGGCACGACGACCAACCTGAAAGACCGCGCCGGCACCAGCAGAGAAGGCTATCTGATAGACCGGGTGACGATTGATTCCGGTGGCTTTATGGGAGGGGTCTGGGCGGTCACTGCTCAGGGACGCGACAGCAACCGCACCGCCGTGGCCTATTTCCAGGTGGGCGGCCCTGCGCCTGCGTCTGCTGCGCCGCCGCCTCCCCAACCGCAAGGGCGAGACTGGTCCCCGCCGAATACCAACGCCAGTATCACGCCGGAGGTCGGGCCGCCGGGCACCATCTTTCAGTTTGACGCCCACGGCTTTCGCCGCAACGAAACCGTCATCTTCTGGTTGACCACGCCCGGAGGGGAGGCCCGGGACTTCCCCGGCGAGGCCAGTGCCAACGACAATGGCAACATCTCCCACGAAAATATCCGCATCGACTCCCGCGGGTTTGAAAATGGGGTGTGGGCCATCACGGCCCGGGGCCGCGACAGCGACCACCAGGCTATCGCCTATTTCCGAATAGACAGCGGGTCCCCCGCTCCCCCCGCGCCAGAGGTGCCGCCGGCGGCACGGGCGACCGGAGAGTGTGCCGAGAATGCCCCCACGCCCAGTGAGGGGTTGCACGCCTGGATGACGAATGAGGACCCGGAGATTGGTCATACGACCCGGCTGTGTGTCCAGTTGGTCCAGGATGGACGGGGGGTCTGGGGAGCCGAGGTGCGGGCAACGCTGCGCTATGAAGAGAAGGATACCGACATTGGCCCGGAGACGACGAACAATAACGGGGTAGCGGAACTGAAGTTCAGAGTTCGTGACGATGAGGACGAAGTGGACTCGCGGGTGTGGATTGACGTGGAGGCGCTCTATGGTGGGAACCGGTACACAACCAGAACCAGCTTCATCCCGCGAGACTAAGCGCCCGACCCCCATCGCCGACCGCCTGTGGCGGCCCCCCCTCTGGCTGATAGCTCTGGGGGTGTGGCTGGCCCTGGCGGTCGGCGGTGGGGGGGGGGCAGGCCCGGGCGCAACCATACGCCCGCTACTTTCCAGAGACCGGGCACTATGCGGGCGGTTTTTTCCTCTTCTTCTGGGAAACCCACGGGAACACGGAGGTCTTTGGCCTCCCCATCACCGAGGCGTACGTCTCTCCGACGACCGGGCGCACCACGCAGTATTTTGAACGCGCCCGCTTCGAACTGACCGAACTGGACGGACGCCCCTATGTGGCGCTGGGCCGGCTCGGAGCCGAATGGACCGCAGGACGTACCTTCCGCACAACGTCGCCAGTGGCAGAATCCACCTACTGGCACTACTTCCCGCAGACTCAGCACATTGTGCAGTACGGGTTCAAGGAAATCTGGGAGACCCGCGGGGGAGAACGTATCTTCGGCCTGCCCCTGAGCGAGGAAATCGGGGAGATGCTCCCGGATGGGACGCACCGAACGGTACAGTATTTCGAGCGGGCCCGCTTCGAATATCGCCCCGAATACCCCCCCGGCAAGCGGGTCTTTCTGGCAAACCTGGGCCGCCGCATGGCTCCGCTCGAACTGCAAGCACCGCTGCCGCCGACCGCCCCTCCGGGCACGCTCCCTCCCGGCTGGCAAGCGCCATCGCTTGCGTCGTGGGAGCAGGTTGCCCCGGCCGCTGCACAGCCAGTTCCTCCAACCCCGGCCCCTGTGGGAGCACCGCCTCCGTCCCCACCCCCGCCTGCCGCGGGGACCGACGCGGTTCTGGGGCAGGTGATACACGACCGCCTCCCATCATCAGACCATGCCTTTGTCATGCCGCTGGCCGCGCCTGCCGGTTCCTCGTTTACCCTGATGGCCGGTGGATACCAACCCGACGAGGAGGTGGGAGCGTGGGTGACGACACCCGACGGAGAGCACCGCCCGGTCGACCCCGCTGCCATCCAGCTTGACCGCAGTGGGATTATCCAGGTGCGGATTGGGGGGGAGGGACTGAACGACGGGGTCTACACCGTGGTGGCGCAGGGGAGGAGCAGTGAGCGGGTGAGTTCGGCAGCCTTCGAGGTGACAGGAGCCTTCCGCGCTGGCCCCGGCACCCCTCGTCCGCCCAATGTCAACGGTCAGGCAACCCCCGCCGAAGGGGGGAGGGGTGCGGTGTTCCAGGTGCGGGGGCACGGGTTGCTCCCCAACGAACCAGCGGAGTTCTGGATAACCGACCCCGCCGGAGCCTATACCCTGCTCCCCGACCCGTCCTACGCCGATGGGCAGGGGCGCGTGGGGTATGAGCCGGTGCTGGATATGGTGGCGGGGCCGGACTTCGTGCCGGGGGTCTACGGGTTTCACTTCCGGGGGACGAGGAGCGGTGGGCGCGTGGACGTCTATGTGACTCTGGTCCATTGACAGATCTACCAATTATGAATACTATACCGATACCGTCACAGCCGACGAACTGAAATACATGGGTTTCAGGAAATAGCGCGATTTCAGAAAGGCAGAATATGCTGACACCGTATGTGCCCATCCTGGTTCTTTTTCTGCTGGCCGTCTTCATTGCCGTCTTCGTTATTGTCGCCTCGTCGCAGCTCGGGCCGCAGAAGCCGGGTCCCCGCAAACTGGCCCCCTACGAGTCGGGGATGGAGCCGATTGGCCCGGCCATGCGCCGCTTTCCGGTCAAGTTCTACCTGGTTGCGATGCTGTTCATCGTCTTCGATATCGAGGTAGTGTTTCTCTTCCCCTACGCCCTGGTCTTTCGGGAGCTTGGCGCTGCTGGCCTGGTAGGGGCCGGGGTCTTCCTGGCCATCCTGGTGGCCGGGTTTGCCTATGAATGGAAGAAAGGAGCACTGAAATGGGACTAGAGCAAAAGGCGGGGGGGATGGGCTTTGTGACCACCACCCTGGAGGCCGCGGTCAACTGGGGCCGCACCAACGCCATGTGGCCGCTCACCTTCGGGTTGGCCTGCTGCGCGATTGAGATGATGTCGGCGCAGGCCAGCAACTATGACCTGAGCCGCTTCGGGATGGAAATCAACCGGCCTTCGCCGCGACAGGCCGACCTGCTGATAGTCTCCGGTCGGCTCTCGCGCAAGATGGCCCCCGTGGTGCGCCGCCTCTACGACCAGATGAGCGACCCCAAATGGGTCATCTCGATGGGTGATTGTGCCTCGTGCGGGGGGGTGTACAATAACTATGCCATTGTGCCCGGGGTGGATGAGATTATCCCCGTCGATGTCTATGTGGCGGGGTGTCCGCCGCGCCCGGAGGCGCTCATCGACGGCATTATGATGCTGTTTGAAAAGGTCAAGCGGGAGACGCTCACGGGCGAGAAGGAAGCGCCGGCATTGTCGGGCTTCAGCCACGATACGGTTACGGCGCGGCGATAGGAGCTATCAGCTACCTGGACAGAACTAGATTACATAATCAGGAGACAGGAGTGGACCATACAACCCTTATCAATCGCCTGCGCGAAGCCTGCCCGGAGGCTATCATCTCGGCGGGGGAGGCGCAGGGCGAGGTGTTCTTTACCATCAGGCGCGAAGAACTGGTGACGGTGGCCCGGTGCCTCCGCGATGACCCGGAGCTTCGCTACGTCTTTCTGGAAAACCTGTGCGGGGTAGACTACCTCGGTCGGGAGCCGCGGTTCGAGGTGGTCTACCACCTGCTTTCATTTGCCAATCGCCACCACGTCTGCCTCAAGGTGGGCGTTCCAGCGGAAGACCCGACCGTGCCCTCCCTGACCGGCCTCTGGCCAACAGCCAACTGGCACGAGCGTGAAGCCTACGATATGTTCGGGATAACCTTCACCGGCCATCCTTCGTTGCAGCGCATCCTGCTGCCCGACGATTGGGAGGGCCACCCGCTGCGCAAGGACGTTCCCCTGGGGGCGGAAGAAGTGGCCTTCACGGTCAACCGCGAAGATGTCTACGCGCACAAGGTCTTTGCGAGGGAGTAGGGGAGTAGGACCGGCTGATAGGGTGGGGCAACAGGGTCGCCTGGTACGCTTCTTGATACTAGCTTGAAAGCCATGGGAATACACGGAGGAGCTATGAACCAGCCAGTCATCCAGGTGCAAAATGTCGTCAAAACCTTTCCGGTCGGTGGCACCGATGTCACCATCCTAAACCGGATCTCGTTTACCATTCAAGCGGGCGAGTTTGTCAGCATTGTCGGGCCTTCGGGCAATGGCAAATCCACCGTGCTCAACATGATCACTGGCATTGATCGCCCCACCGCGGGTGAGATTATGGTGAATGGTCGTCCGATTCATCGTCTGAGCGAGGACCAGCTTGCCGCCTGGCGCAGCACCGAGGTGGGCATTGTCTTTCAATTCTTCCAGATGTTGCCCGCCCTGAGCCTGCTCAAGAATGTAATCCTGCCGATGGACTTTGCCAGAAAGTATCCCCCCGCAGAGCGACGGAAGCGGGCGATGGAACTGCTGGCGATGGTCGGGCTGGCTGACCAGGCCGACAAGCTACCGAGCATGGTCTCCGGGGGGCAGCAGCAGCGGGCCGCCATTGCCCGTGCTCTGGCGAATGACCCGCCGCTGCTGGTGGGCGACGAACCGACCGGCAACCTCGATACGCGGACTGCGCAGGAGGTCTTTGCGCTGTTTGAAAAGTTGGTGGCGCAGGGCAAGACTATCCTGCTTGTGACTCACGACAAAGAGTTGGCGCAGCGGGTCCCGCGCCGCCTGGAAATCGTGAATGGTCGCATTGCCCGCGATGAATGGCTGCCCACTGACAGGACGGGTAGGGCAGTATCACCGGTGGTCTCTGCGCCCACCGTGTTTGCCTGAAGCCCCTTCCCCTGGGAAGGAAACGACTATTCCTTATGAGCGTCATCTGGGACAAACTCCGGGCCGACCTCTGGCACCACAAGGTGCGCACGGCGCTGGCAGCACTCAGTATCTCCGTGGGTGTGCTGGCGCTTGGATTTATTGTTGGCTTGATGGACCAGTTGACCCCCACCTGGAACCAGGCGCACCGTTCGATTGTCCCCGCCCACGTCTACATGCACCTGAGTCGGCGTATTGATGAAGATGCTATCCACGCGCTGCGGCGTATTGACGGGGTGGCGGGTATCGAGCCGCTCAACGAAATACGGGTGCGCTATCGCCTGACCCCGGACCCGGAAGAACCCTGGCGCGAAGGCGTGCTCATGATGCGTGACAACTATGAGGAGCAGCAGTATAGCTTGCTGCAACTCAAGGGTGGCGAATGGCCACACCGCAAAACCGTGGGCATTGACTACCGCGCCGCGGAGGTGTTGGGTGTGAGTTCTGGCGACCAGGTGATTTTTGAGATGGACGGGACGGACCGGCCCCTGCCGATATCAGGCAAAATCCGCTACCATTACATCGCCTCTCCCGAATTTGGCTTCGATGCGCACTTCTTTGTTGACGCCCAGGGAATGGAACGTTTTGGCGTGCCGGGTGGGAAGTTTCAGCAGTTGATGATTCGGGTGGCTCCCTATAGCGAGG
>DAOTUF010000199.1:0-1523 GCA_034437495.1 Chloroflexaceae bacterium
CCGCGTGACCCGCTTACGATGGAGTGGCCGAAGCCGCTTCCCCCTGGCCTGCTGGTCATCTCCGGGAGCCAGCCGGGGGGGGAGGGGGCGGTTCCCGGCGAAGTGCGAGCGCGGATCGTGCTTCCCTCGGAAACGGAGGAGGTGCAGCACGACCAGGAGCAGATGTTGCTTCAGGCAGCGTGCCCGGGCGAATGGGTCGGGCCGCTGCTGACCGCTGCCCAGGGAAACATGCTCTATCTCCGTCTGTCGTACGGGTTGGTTCAGAGCGGGGTGCTCGATATCCACGATATCCCCGCGCTGAAGCCGGGGCTGGACGCTCTGTATGGAGCGTGGTGGTCGTCGCTTGCCCCGCACGGGCGGCGGCTGGCGCTGCTGCTCGCCGCGGCAGGGGAAGCGATGGCGCTTGAGATGGGTGCGGCGTTGAGCGGGGGCGACCCCCTCCCCCTTCTGAAAGCGTGGGGACCACTGGTGCAGGTTCGGCAGGGGCAGGTACGGTTTGCCCACTGGTCGCTGCGCTCATACCTGGCCCGCCACGAGCACGAATCCCTCAGACAGATGCATATGGAGATGGCAGACCTGGTGCTGGCCATTGAGCCGGGGATGGGGCCAGAGGGCGCGGAAGAAGCACCCGCCCACACTAGTTCTCCATCATTTCAGGCTGCACAGACCGTGGGGAGCGGCTACGTCTCGCGGCAGTTCTCGCGGCACGCGGCGCTCGGCACACCTCACAGCCGCCACATACTCTTGCCCCTGGTGGGGCAGCGTCAATGGATACGCGGTCAGGAGCGGCGCAGCAGCACGCTCCTCTACGCGGCGCGTGACCAGGCATGGAACCTGGGGTGTGCCGCCGACCCGCTGGTCCTTCAAGAACAAGAACAGGAACAAGAACAGAGCGCAGGAGGAGCGGGAGAAACAGACCTTTCGAACCTGCTGCTGCGAATGGGGCGAAGTACCATCCTGGCGGGGACCCTGGCCTCGCTCGCACGGAGCCTGTCCCCGGATGCAGCCGTCGCCGCCTTTCACACCGCCCTGGAGCAGGGAGGGCGTGAAGCCGGGCTGCGGCGGGTATTGGCAGTGGTGGAACAGCTTCCGGACGGGCTTGCCAAGGCGCAGGTGTTGCGGCAGCTAGGAGAGGCGTGTCATGCGGCTGGCATGCGGTCGTCGGCCATGCGGCTCCTGTCGCAGGCGCTCGACCTGGAGGAGCAGCGGGTGCCTCCCTCGTGGCGCGAGCAGCGCGACCGCTTGTTGGTGGCGCTGGTGCAAGCAGCTCTGGCCCGACAGGACGTTGCAGCAGCCCTGAATATCAGCGAGCGCGTCGGACACGTGGAGCAGCGAGGGATGGCCGAAACGCAGGTGGTGCGCCACTTGCTCGAACGAGGGGAAATCATCCGCGCCCGCAAGGTCGCTGCTGCCATTTACCACGAAAATCTGGGGGCGTGGGCGCAGGCTGAGGTGGCGGTAGCCGCAGCGCGGGCCGGGGATGGTGCCATGGCCGAGATGGTTCTCGGGGATGTGGGCATAGA
>DAOTUF010000200.1:0-4539 GCA_034437495.1 Chloroflexaceae bacterium
GTCGTCCCCGGTCGTGGCTACGTCGGGACGTAAAAGACGCCTGTGGACTGCGTGTCAGACGTTCGGTTGAGAGCGCCGTGCAGGATGAAGCAGGAATTTCGGAAATGGACAAAGCGTACGTTCGAGTACCTTTGAACACAGAGAAAGTAGCAGTGAATAGCAACGATATCGATGATGATAGGATATGAGGAGGGCCGTCATGCTGCCTCAGCGCATGCTGCCTCGACGGTGGGTATGGGGGTGTATGGGCCTGCTGGCGGGGCTAGCGGGGGTATTTCTGGGTCTCCTGGTCGCGTGTTCCTTCCGCGCTCCATTCGAGGGAGAACCTGAAATCCACATCGGGGTGCTGGCTCCGCTGAGCGGCGAATTTGCCGAATCAGGGGGGCTTCCCATTGTGAATGCCGCGCTGCTGGCGGCGCAGCAGGTCAACGACCGCGGCGGGCTTGTGGTTCGGGGGCAATCCTACCGCGTCGTGCTGCATGTTGAAGACGACCAGGACACCCCACAGCTTGCGGGCGGCTTCCACCGCAAGCTCATCGTCCAGGACCGCGTGGTCGCGCTGGTGGGGGCCCCACTCAGCCGTATCGCCATCCCCGTGGCTGCGGTCGCGGACAACGAGGGCGTCCCCCTGATCAGCCCCTCCTCTACCAACCCCGCCACCACGCAGGGCAAGCACTACGTTTTTCGGATGGCGTTTCTGGATTCGTTTCAGGGCCAGGCCATTGCCCGCTTTGTCTCGCAAGACCTGGGGGTCCGCCGCGCCGCTGTGCTCTATGATATCGCCAGCGCCTACAACCGCGACCTGGCCGAGTTCTTTCGGCAGCAGTTCGAAGCAGACGGGGGGGAGGTCGTGGCCTTCGAATCCTATACGACCGATGAGCAGGATTGGAGCCACCAGCTTGCCACCATCTACGAGCACACCCCGGAGGTGCTCTTTCTGCCCAACTATACCACTGAAGTGCTCTCCCAGGTGCGGCAGGCCCGCCAGATGGCCATCACCGCCACGCTCGTGGGGGGTGATGCCTGGAGCAATTTCACCCCCCGTGAGCGGGCTGAAGTGAACGGAGCCTACTATAGTGCGCACTGGTGGCCTCGGGCCACCAGCGAGGCGGCGCAGGCGTTCGTCGAAGCCTACCAACGAGCCTACGGGTATCTTCCCAACGACCAGAACGCGGCGCTCACCTACGATGCCTTCGGGATGCTGTTTCAGGCTATTCAAGAGGCGGGGAAGACCGACCCTGCCTCGATTCGGGACGGTCTGTCGCGCATGACCCGCTACACGGGTGTGACCGGCCATATGGAGTATCATGGGACGGGCGACCCCTCCCGGAGTATCGTCATGCTCCAGATACGGGAGGGGGAACCGGTGTTTTCCAGGCAAATAGACCCGTAGGACCCCGGGCAGGGGATGGGAATGGAACCGGAGCAGGGCAGAGGGATACCCCATGAGATTGAAGCTGTGGAACAAAAGCCTGATGGCTCGTCTGGGGAGCTACTTTTTGCTCCTGTCGCTGCTGACCGTGGGGTTGGCCGGGTCTATTGCCTACTGGCGGGCAACCCGGGCGCTCCAGGAGTCGGTGTTCCATCGGCTCAACGCGGTCGCCACACTCAAAGAATACGAGCTAGAGCGATGGATTGATGAGCAGCGCCAGCGGGTAGTCTTCTTCTCGCAGGTCCCCGCCGTGCGCGAGTCCGCCCGAGTGCTGATGAACAGTGAAGCCACCGACGCCCGCTATCAGGAAGCCTACCTCGACCTGCGCAACCACCTGAACCTGCTGCGCAGCAGCTCGGACTTGCAGGAGGTCTTTATCCTCTCCAGCAGCGGCGGGAAGGTGCTGGCCTCGTCCAACCCGGCCAGCGAAGGCACCTACCATGTGAAGGACATCTACTACATTCAGGGCCGCCGGGACACCTTTGTGCAGCCGGTCTATGCCTCCCCCACCACCGTCAAGCCCATGATGACCATTGCCACCCCGCTCATCGGGGTCGGGAGCGAGGAAGACGACGCAATGGGGCGAAACGGGCAGAGGTTGCCCGGGGTGGTCGCGGCCCACCTCGACCTGGACCGCATGGACCAGATTATTGGCGAGCGCACGGGGCTAGGGCTGACCGGCGAAACCTACCTGGTAGACCCCTTGAATGTGTTCGTCTCTGGCGAGGCATATGGGCGCGGCGAGCTTGCGCGGGGGGTCCATACGGAAGGGATTGATGCTGCCCTGCGGGGACACAACGGTCAGGCGCTCTACCCGAACTACACCGGCGAGCCGGTGATCGGGGTGTACCGCTGGCTGGACGAGCACCAGCTTGCGCTGATGGTCGAGCTAAGCCAGCGCGAAGCCCTCTCCCCCGCCCGCGAACTGGCGTGGAATATCCTGCTCATCGGGTCGGCGCTGGCGCTGCTGCTGGCCGGGGTGGTCTACTGGCTGGCCCGCCAGATAGCCCGCCCGATTCTGCTGGTGGCAGATGCGGCAGCACAGGTTGCCAGCGGCAACCTGAACCAGACCGCCCCGGTCCTGACCGAGGACGAGGTAGGGCTGCTGGCCCTGGCCTTTAACCAGATGACCGGTCAGCTTCGCCTGCTCTACGAGGGGTTGGAAAGGAAGGTGGAAGAACTCCACCAGGCGCAGGAGGCCCTGCGGGAATATCAAGGGAACCTGGAAGCGCAGGTCGCAGCGCGAACCGCCGAACTGACCCGCACCAATGCCCGCCTTCAGGCCGAAGTAGTTGAGCGGAAGCGGGCCGAACGCGAACTGACCGTAGCGCGGGAGGCGGCTGAGGAAGCGAGCCGCGCCAAGAGCGTCTTCCTTGCCAATATGTCGCACGAACTGCGCACGCCCCTCAATGCCATCATCGGGTACAGCGAGATGCTCGAAGAGGAGGCCAGCGAATCCGACGCTGCCAGCGAAACGTTCATTCCCGACTTGCAGAAGATCCAGGCATCCAGCAAGCACCTCCTGACCCTGATTAATGATATCCTGGACCTTTCCCGGATTGAGGCGGGCAGGATGCAGTTGTATATGGAAGCGCTCGACGTGGCGGTATTTGTGGATGAGGTAGTGGCGACGATTTCGGGGCTGCCCCGGGCCAATCAGAATACGCTGCACGTTCGCTGTGCCTCGGACGTTGGCACGATGCAGGCCGACCCCACCCGCGTGCGGCAGGTGCTCCTGAACCTCCTGTCAAATGCCTGCAAATTCACCGAGCACGGCACCATTACGCTCGACGTGGACCGGGTGGAGCCAGGCACCACGGGGAATAGCCTGATGCCGGGGGCAGCGGATGTGCCGCTGATCATCTTCCGCGTGAGCGACACGGGCATCGGGATGACCCCGGAGCAAATGACCCGGCTCTTCAACCCCTTCACCCAGGCGGACTCGTCCACCACGCGGAGGTATGGCGGTACGGGGCTAGGTCTGGCCATCACGCGGCGGATCTGCCAGATGATGGGGGGGGATGTGCTGGTCGAGAGCGAATATGGCAAGGGGTCGGTCTTTACGGTCGTGTTCCCTGCTACGGCCAGGGAACACATGGAGGTGGCTCTGTGAGCCAGGGTCGGTAGAGAATGTTGCTCCCCACCGAGTCCCCGCGCCCTTCGGGGTTCTCCTCGGGGTGGTAGGGGCCGGAGCGCTCGCCCCACCAGTTCAGCCGCATATCAAGCAAGATTTCGCTGGTTGCCCCGCGCCCGATGCCATACTTGACGTAGTCGGGAACGACGGGCGGTACGTGGTTGTCGATGCGGTTGTTGGCAACGCTGAGGTTGAAGTTGGGAAGCTGCGGCGTTTCGGTGCGCAGGCGCAGCCCCGTATTGGCTCCGATGAGCGAATTGCACGCGACCGTGCCTTCCAGCATCCCATTCGTAGAAAGCAGCACGTTTGCCCCCTCCTTCTCGTACCCATTGAAGTGGTTGGACTGAATGTCCAGCACCACCGTGTCCCCGCTGTGGTTCTCAACCGTGAGGCTGGAAGCCCCATCGCTCAGCCGGTTTTGCCCCACGCGGTTGCCCGTGAAGGTGAAGAGGTTTCCCCTGGTGTAGGTCGCATTGAAGGCCCCACCGAAGGGCAGGTCGTTGCCCCAGATTTCGCTGCTGCGTACCTCAACCGTGCTATCGGTAGTCAATATCGTTCCGCCATTCTCGATGATTTTGGAGTTGCGCACCACGAGTTCGCCGCCTTCGCTGACGATGACGGCTCCCCCCGCTCCCCCATCGCGGACTTCGACGTGTTCGAGCACCACCGTGCTGTTGTTGCGGCTAAAGATACCCTGCCAGCGTTTGTCTGTATGCCCGACAAAGCGCACCGGCTGGCCGGGGGTGCCCACCGCATAGATTTGCGCCTGGTCTGCCGTGAGCGATACCCCCCACCCCAGACGCACTTCGACACCGGGGTCAATAATCAGCACGGACCCCGGCGCAATCCGGGTGGCGTTTTCCAGCACCACGGGACCCTGCCCGCTGTTCCATCGGATACTACCGCTCAAGGTGTCAACCGGCGGTTCGGTTGGGCCGGGGGTCGGCGTCGGGGTGGGGGACTCCTCCGGCGT
>DAOTUF010000201.1:0-28967 GCA_034437495.1 Chloroflexaceae bacterium
GTCGTCCCCGGTCGTGGCTACGTCGGGACGTAAAAGACGCCTGTGGACTGCGTGTCAGACGTTCGGTTGAGAGCGCCGTGCAGGATGAAGCAGGAATTTCGGAAATGGACAAAGCGTACGTTCGAGTACATTTGAACACGGAGAAAGTAGCAGAATAAGTCAGTGAAATGGACGGTAACGGGTGGGGCGGGCTTCATCGGGTGCAACACCATCAAGGCGCTGCTCGATGCGGGTCACGAGGTGGTGGTGCTCGATAACCTGTCCCGCCGCGGGACGCAAGAAAACCTGGACTGGCTGCGCACCCGGGGGGACATCGAGTTTGTGCCGCAGGATATCCGCGACTTCGAAGGGTTGCGGGCAGCCCTGACGCGCCACGCCGATACGGACGTGGTGCTGCATCTGGCGGCCCAGGTCGCCGTGACCACCTCCGTCACCAACCCGCGGGAGGACTTCGATATCAACGCCCTGGGAACGTTCAACCTGCTGGAAGCGGTGCGCCAGAGCGGGGGCAACCCCATCGTACTCTATGCCTCGACCAACAAGGTCTACGGCAAGATGGAGGAGGTGGGGGTGGAACTGCGCGAAGGGCGCTACCAGTATGCGACCCTGCCAGACGGCGTGGACGAGGCGGCCCTGCTCGATTTCTATTCGCCCTACGGCTGTTCCAAAGGAGCCGCTGACCAGTACGTGCGCGACTACGCCCGTATCTACGGCATGCGGACGGTCGTCTTTCGGCAGTCGTGCATCTATGGCATCCGCCAGTTCGGGATAGAAGACCAGGGGTGGGTGGCCTGGTTTACCATTGCGGCGCTGCTGGATGGCCCGATAACGATTTATGGCGACGGGCGGCAGGTGCGCGATGTGCTCTTCATTGACGACATGGTGCGCTGCTACCTCCAGGCCGTTGAGCACATCGACCGGACCAGCGGGGAGGTGTATAACATTGGCGGCGGCCCGGCCAATCAGATGTCACTGCTCGAACTGCTCGAACTGCTCGAAACCAGGCGCGGGCAACCCATCCAGCCCCGCTATAGCGACTGGCGGCCCGGCGACCAGCGGGTGTTTGTGGCCGACATCCGCAAGGCGGCGCGGGATTTTGGCTGGCAACCCCAGGTGACGATTGCCGAGGGGGTGGACCGTCTCGGCGCGTGGGTGCAGCAGGAGCGCGAACTGGTGCGGTCGGTGCTGCGCGACCGTCTGTAGCATGGGGACCCAAGGGAACCATGGGCAACCGGTGGCTTCCCTGATTGGTGAGGGCGAACCAACGAACGAATGAAACGATACCTTCTTCCGGTGCTCGTGCTGGTCGGCACGGTCCTGGTGCTGCTGGCGGCTGTCCGCCACGCCCAGAAAGACTACGACCTGACCGCAGACACCCCCCGCGCAGACCGCTCTATGCAGCACTTCTATGGCCTGGAGACCAGTGCGCACGAAACCTACCGCTGGTCCGGCCCGCGGGCAGCACTGGTCATAGAACCGTCTCCTCCCTGGCAGTCGCAGGCTATCCTCCACCTTCGGATGGCCTCCCCACGCCCACCGGGAACCCTCCCCGCTACCCTGAACCTGGAGAGCGGCGAATGGCACAGCAGTTCATTCGCCGTGGGCGCGGAGTGGCGGCGCTACTCCGTGCTGCTCTCCCCGGGTGGCCCGACAAGGGGTAGTCATGCGACCTGGCAGGTCCACCTGCATGCTCCTCCTTTCGTGCCCGGCGCCGGGGATGGGCGCAGCCTGGGCGTGGCGCTGAGCGATGTTGGCGTCACTGCGCCTACCAATCCTTCCCCGTCCCTGCGTCTGCTGCTCCACCTGTCCCCCGGTGTGCCCCTCCCGCTGCTGGTGTATGGGGGGACCTTCTGGTTGGTCGGGCGCTTCTCCTCGCAGCGACGGCGGTGCTCTTCTGGCCTGGCTCCCTACGCCCCGGGCGAGGTGACGTTCTCCCGCACTCCCGCTCTGCCCCTCCTGCATCGGAAGAGGGAGGGGCCGGCCTGGATTGGCTGGATAGACCGGCTCAAGCGGGGGAAGCTTCTGACAGCAACCGAGTGGGTGGGGATGGCGGCGGCCATCGTGACTTTGCTGTTCCTCACCGCGGTGGTCGTGTTCCAACCGGTCGGGTGGTTCGGGGTTCTGGCTGGTTCCTACCTCTTGCTGGTGGTAGCCGGGTTGGTGTTGGTGTGGCGTCTGTCCTTCACGGTGGTGCTGCTCCATGCGCTGGTGGGAGGTATCGGGAGCATTGTGTTTGCCCGGGTGTGGGACCAGTGGGTCGGTGCTCCCCTCCCCTTTCCCGGGGGCTACGCGGGTGTTTCCCTGGGGGTGGTCAGCGGGTCGTGGGGGGTTGCCGCCCTGCTCCACTGGCGGTCTGGCGTCTCCTTTGTGCGGCTCCTGCGCCGCGATATGTGGACGTTTGCGCCGCTCATCGTGGTATCCCCCGCGCTCCTGCCCGGGTTCTCTCCCCCTGCCTTCCAGGTAATGCCGGTGTGGGTGTTCTTCGTGGGGTTGGGGATGGCGTGGGCAGGGGGGTGGGGTATCCTGGTGCATCTCCGTGCCCTGGATGGGCCGGTCATCCGCCGCCTTGTCTTCGCTGCCGTTCCAATGCTCATCAGCCTGGTGCTGGCCTATGCCGCCTACCACGCCGATATCCGCTCCGGTGTGTATAACCAGGCGGTGCTGGTGTTGGCAGCGGGAGCCGTAGCAGCGCTCAAAGCCTGGCAAGCCGCGGAGGTGGCAGGGGAGCAGGGGCAGGAGCGTCGGGAGCCTCGAAGGGGGATGCTTTCGGAGCAGGGGGGAAACACGCTGGTTGTCTTGCTGGTGTTCGGAGCCGCCGGCCTGTTCTCGGCCATTTCCATCGTGAAACACCTCAATCTCCGAAGTGCCTTCTTCGACCTGGGGATTTTCGAGGAGGCGGTCTATGCGCTGTCGGTGGGGGACCTGCCCCGCTTGCTCGACCACATCGGTGAATATTGCAAGCATGTCCAACCGGTCCTCCTGCTGGTCGTTCCCTTCTACCTCATCTCCGGCCAACAGACCTGGAGCCTGCTGGTCTTCCAGGCCTTCGAGATGGCCGCGGGGGGGATGCTGGTCTATCTCCTGGGCAAGCACGAAACGGGGCACCGGGCATTCGGTCTGGCGGTGGCCGGGGCCTACCTGCTCCTCCCCCCCCTCCACTGGGTCTACCAGTTTGATTTTCACCCCATTGCGCTGGCTCCGACGCTCGTTCTCGGGAGCTTCTATGCACTGCGTACCGAACGCTTCACCGTCTACTGGATAGGCGTGGTGCTCCTGCTCGCGGTCAAAGAAGATATCGCCCTGACGGTTGTCGCCCTGGGGCTATATGTACTCCTCGGGACGCGCCACCGCAAGGTTGGCCTGCTCACCGTGCTCATCGGAATAGCCTGGTTTCTGGCAGCCATGGAGGTGTTCATTCCCCTCATTATGCGGGAGGGCGCATATCCCTTTCTGGCAGACCACTATTCGGCGCTCGGCGGCACGCGGGAGAAGATTATCCACACGCTGCTGACCGACCCGCAGCGGGTTATCCAGGTGATGGCGACAACCGGGAAGTTTGAAAACCTGGTCTTTCTGTTCCTGCCCGTGGGGTGGCTGGTGTTTGCGGCTGGCCCCGTGGCGCTCGGGGCCGGGCCGGGGTTGGCCATGACCCTCCTGGCAACCCCGGGGTCGTCGGCGGCCCAGCTCCGCGGGTTTCAATATGGGGCGGCGCTCCTGCCGTGGATTGCCATCATGACCATCTTTGCAACGGCGCGGGCGGCGGCTCTCCTCCGTCCCCCCTATCGTCAGCGGTACCTTGCAGCAGTGGCGGCAGGTATTGGCACCTGGGCCGTGGCAAGCAGTATGCTCCTCACCCCCCTGCCCTGGTCTCGCGCGGGCGACCGTGCTATGCTCCAGTTGACCGACGAGAAGTTCGTGCTGGACCGGGTGATCGCCGCCGTTCCTCTCCATTCCCATGTGCTGACAAGTAACCACATCGGGGGACAGATCGGCGGGCACTACGAGATAACGATGAGCTTTGGGGAAGGTCTGAAACTCAGGGTACCGGCGTATATTGCGCCGGATATCACCCATATCGTGCTGGATATTCACGACACCGAAAGGCCCGGCCTTGTGGCGCTGCTCACCCCCGACAGTCCCTTCGGGGTGCTGGCCTGGGAAGAGCATTTTGTTGTGCTGGAGCGCGGCTACCCGACCCGCGACAATATGATGTTCGCTGACTACCTTGCATCCCGCTCACCACCGGATGAACCCTGAACCACCCACAACCCGTCTGCTCGCCCGCCTGCCCGATATCCTGGCCTGGCTCTGGACGGCGCTGGTACTGGCCGGGTTGGTGGGGTTCTACCATGCGCGGAATTTCGATGACCCCTACATCACCTACCGCTACGCAGCCAACCTTGCCCGTGGCGCGGGCTTTGTCTACAACGAGGGGGAACGGGTCCTGAGCACCACCGCGCCGTTCTATGCGCTCATCCTGGCGGGGGCCGCGAAAGCCGGGCTGGATATCCCCCTGACGGGCAATCTGCTTGGCTGCATCAGCCTGGCCCTGGGGGGGATGGCGTTCTGGTACCTGGGGAAGGTCTGGCGCACCCCACTGGTGGGAGGGGTGGGGCTGCTCCTGCTGCCCACCTCACACCTCCTCATCACGACGCTTGGCGGCGAAATCCCCTTTGCCATTGCGCTGGTGCTCTTCGGATTCCTGGCCTGCGCCCATCAGCGAGCCGGGTGGGCCGCGTTCCTGCTGACGCTCGCCACCCTCACCCGTGCGGATGGGGTGCTGGCGGCGGGGTGCGGGGGGGGCTACCTGCTGCTGACCGCTCTGGCTGCCCCGGACTGGTGGCGGAGGCTCTGGCGCACGGTCGTACCCTATGGGGTGCTCTTTGCGCTCTTCACGGTCCCCTGGTTTCTGGCTGCCTGGGACTATTTTGGCACTCCCCTGCCCGGTACCCTGGCTGCCAAGCAATATCAGGGGATGATGGAAGATGCCACGCTCTTCTTTCCGGGCTTCCTGCACTATGGGCGGGCCTACTGGGAAGACCAGCTATTTCGCTTCCAACTGGTGCTGGCGGGGGTCGGGTTGGTCTTGCTCCTGCTGCTGGTGCGCCTGCGCCCATGGCTCCTCGTCCTGACCTGGAACCTGCTCTACCTGGCGGCCTATTCGTGGCTTGGCGTCCCGCACTATTTCTGGTACTATGGACCGGTGGTGGTGGGGTTGGTGGTGCTGGTCGGGTGCGGAGTCGCGTGGGACGGAGGGGAGATGAGCCGCAGGGGGTGGGGTCAGTGGCGATATCTCGTGGCGGGTTCGCTTACCCTGCTCGTGCTCTTCCCCCATATTTCCCTCTTTTTTACGTTGAAAGATACGAATGATACGCGCCTGGGTATCTACCGCGAGGTGGGGGAGTGGCTGCGCACCCACACCCCCCCCGAGGCCAGTGTCGGCACGCTGGAGGTGGGCATCATTGGCTACCACGCGCAGCGACGGATGATCGACTTCGCCGGGCTGATCCAACCCGAGGTTGCCCGCCGCCTCCCCGCCACCGAGACCTACGCCGAGTCAACCCGGTGGGCATTTCAGCACTTTCGCCCGGACTACCTGGTGCTGCACAGCGGTCCCACCCCCGGCCTGGCAAATGACGCGGTCTTTCAATCGGCGTGCCGGGAAGTGAAGACCTTCGAGAACGCTAGCTATGACCATCCGCTGGTGGTGTATGATTGTCGGGGAGGGGAGAGGTTGGAGCGAGGAGAGGAGCCATGAGTTTGAGCTACCCGCTGCGGGTTCCCTGGTTCCTGGTGGTCGTGGTGATAGGCGGAGTCTGGTTGCTCAGCGCATCCAGCTTCGGCCTGCCGCGGGTCCGGGGTCTGTGCAAGGTTCCCGTGGTCTCCGCGCAACCCTCGCAGAGTGTGACTGTTGCCACCGGTGCGATAACGAAGACCGCGACAATCCATCTGCCGCTGGTCCTGGAAACCTTGCCCGACCCGTTCTCTCAGAATACGCCCATCTGGAGCCACGCAGACCCACCCGCGGCGCACGAGGTGACGTTGTTTCGGCGGACGTTTGCGCTTGATGAGCCGATGTCGCAGGTCAGCCTGGCTATGTTTGCCGACACGCGCTACGAAGTCTGGGTAGACGGGGTGTGGGTCGGGCGCGGCCCGGCCCGCTTCTCGCAGCACACCCGCGAATACGATAGCTATGCTCTGGGCACGCTTCAGCCCGGCCCGCACCTGGTGGCCGTTCTGGTACAGTGGGCACCCAACTATCGACGCTCCGAGTCGGCGGTTCCCACCTTGCAAGCCCACCTCCAGGGAACGACCCCGCAGGGGAGACGCCTGATATTCGAACGCACCGGTGCCCACTGGAAAGCCTGTGCATCAACGGCGTGGAGGCGAGATGCCGCCCTGGTGCATGCCTGGGGGTTGATTGGCCCGACGGAGTTGCTCGATTTGCGCCAGCTTCCGCGCACCTGGATGACCCCTGCCTTCTCGGACGCCTCGTGGCCGGCGGCGGTGTCCACCGTGCTCCCCGATGCGACCTCCCAACCGCGCTCAATCCCACCGCTGGTCAGGGTCCCGATGGGGGTGGAGGTCAGGGAGACCGGCCTGCTGGCCCCGGGGCAGCAGGTGGGCGAACTGATGACCTCTGCTGCACCCGACCAGGCCGTGACCTTCGAGGTGTTGCAGCCCGCAACGATGACCATTGAGACCATCCAACCCCCGGAAGACGCGCTTCTGAAGCACCTGTCCCCCGTATCGGAAAGCCCCTCCTCCATCGGCGTATACCTGGATGATGAACTCCTCACGCCAGATGGCGCAAGGGAGGGGAATGGGAAGGGAGATGGGGACCGTTCCCCTCATCCCGACATTCTCCGTTTCTCCCGGAGCGTTCAGCCGGGGGTCCACCACCTTTCGGTAACGGGTCAACCCGTCCGGGCCTGGCCGGTCAGCCTCTCCACGCAGCAAACCCGACTGGTACGTTTCCCGCTCCAGCAGGGGAACCACGCCGGGCGGCGTCTCCTGCTGGCGGAGCCAGTTCCCCACCCGGAGGCCGTCACGATTTCTCAGAAGTCCGGCCCGGGGCTGACCTTCGAGACCCTCCCTGCCTACGCCGTGCTGGACCTGGGGCGCGTGGTGCATGGTCGGCTGGTCGCAGAAGTCAGTGGCTCCGCCGGGACTGTCATTGACATCGGGTGGGATGAGCGGTTGTGGCAGGACACCCGCCCGCTGCCCTACCCTGGCTCGCTCCACCCGGAGTGGAACCAGACCGATTCGTGGATTCTGGATGGCACAACGCGCCCTATCTCAACGCTCGACACCCGCAGCGGGCGGTATATTCTGGTGGCGGTGTGGGGGGAGCAGCCGGTCACTATTGAGCATATTCAGGTGTATGAGGAGCGCTACCTTGAAGCGCAGCGGGGACAGTTTCAATCATCCAGTGAACGGCTCAACCGGATATGGCAAGTGGGGGTCGAGACGCTCTACTCGAACATGACCGACGCCTACGCCGACCCCTGGCGGGAGCGGGGGCAGTGGTGGGGAGATGCGTTTGTGGTTGACCACGTGAACCAGGTGGTTTCTGGCGACCCTCGTTTGCTGCGGCGGGGGTTGTGGTTGATGGCGGAGGCGTTTGAGGAGGGCCAACCCACGGCGCTCGCGCCGAACGGGGGAAAGACCATCCTGCTGGATTATGGGATGCTCTGGGTCCTGAGCCTGCACGACTACTGGCGGTTGGAGGAGGACCTTTCATTTCTGTTCCAGGTCTATCCCGCACTGGTTGATTTGCTTGCCTACCTGGAATCGTACGAGCATGCAGCGACCCATCTGCTGGATATCCCCGTGGACCACTGGAGCGGGTGGGAACACGTTGTTCTGATAGACTGGGCCGCTTCGACCAGCCGGTATGGGCAGTCAACCGCGCTCAACGCCCTCTACTATGCCGCGCTCGGGGACGCAGCGGATATGGCCGACCTGGTTGGCGATGCTGCGCAGGCGCAGGCGTGGCGGCAGAAGGCCCGCCAGGTCAAGACGCAGGTTAACCGCCATCTGTACCACCCGGAGCAGGGGCGCTATGTGGCCGCTGTCGTCGGGGAAACCGTCTCTCCCCCCGTGCCGCAGGCGCAGGCGTGGGCGCTTGCCTATGGGTTGGTTCCAGCCAGCGAACAGCAGCGCGTGGCTGACGCGCTCCTGGACCTGCTCTCCACCGACCCGTCCTCCCCCAATGTGGAAATCTACGGGATGTACTGGGTGCTGGAGGCACTGGGGCGTGCCGGGCGTCTTTCCGAGGCGCTGGACGTTATCGAGCGCTCCTATGGGTATCTGCTGGACCGCGGTGCGACCACCTGGTGGGAAGGGTTCACCGCCGACCAGCACTACTGGGCGGCGCTGTCGCACGGGTGGGGCGGCGCTCCCACCTGGTTCCTGACGACCTACGTGCTCGGAGGACGACGGACGGGACCCGATACGTGGGAGGTTCGGCCCGGCCCGCGGGCAGCCGGGGAGGTCCGCGGCACCCTGCCGCTTCGGAGTGGCGACCTTCAGGTTGCCTGGTCCTATCCAGACGGGAACGACGCACAACTGGTGCTGGATGTTCCCGCCGGAACGAGCGGAAAGGTGGTGCTCCCCGTCCCTGCTTCCGGGCGCATCTCCCTGAATGGGGCCGTGGTGTGGGAAGATGGGTCGGCGCAGAGCGACCAGGTTGTGACGCGACCGGATGGGATATCTGTTGCTCTGGGGGCTGGTCGGGCGGTGCTGGAGGGGCCGCTTTCTCCGCAGGAATGATGCACAGGAATGAGCCAGATGCTCATTGACCGTAGGTATAGACGTGACCAGGATGCAGGCAGGAAAGGAAGGGAACAGATTATACGCTCTCGCAGGTTCCGACTTCTGACCATCATGGGCGGCTCCCTCGCCCTGCTGGTCCTGGTCATCTTCACGCCGGGGGAGGTGCGGCAGCAAGACCCCTACGCTCCCTTCTCCTGCTACGAGGCATGGTCGCTCCCGGACGCGAATGCCCGGGTGAAGGACCATACGCTTTTTGCCTATCAGGATGCCTTCTATCTGGTGACGATGGTTGAAACAACGCAGGCAAAGCAGCAAGAGGAACGGGGCAGCGAGACGCTCGCCTGTGCCCGAACGGAAGACTTCTGTACGTGGGACTACCTGGGGGTTGCGCTGCGTACGGGGGAGGAAGGAACAGCCGACGAAACCGCGCTCTGGGCCCCGTACGTGGTGCAGGAGGGCGAGACCTCCTACCTGTTTTATACGGGGGTCAACCGCCACTTTGCCCAGAGCATTATGCTCGCAACCAGCACCACCCCCGACGACCCGCGCAGTTGGTCGCGGCGGGGAGTGGTGTTTCGTCCGCACCACGAGGGGATGATTTACGCCGGGGAAGAAAGCTGGTCCGATGCGCGTGACCCCATGGTGCTGCCCTACGAGGGCAGATACTATCTGTACTACACCGGGCGAGATATCGCGGGGGGCATCGTCGGGGTAGCGATGGCGGAGAGCCTGGAAGGTCCCTGGCGAGACCTGGGGGCCGTGCTGCGCACCTCCCACGAGGTTATGCCCGAATCACCGTTTGTGGTTGAGGCGCACGGGTTCTTCTACCTCTTCTACAACGCGGCCCATATCGGGGAGCAGTGGGTGTGGGGACCCTCCCCCTTCGGGCCGTGGCAGCCCCCACCCACCGACGAGGGGCCGGGGTGGGCCTATGATTTCCTCTTCACGGGGGTGACGTGGCTGGCTTCGTTTGTGATGGGCGATGGACGGCATATCGGGTTTGCCCCTGTCTTCTGGGATACCTCGCACGACCCTCCCCGTCCCTTTGCCCGGCAGAACGTTGAAGCTTCCCGGAAGGTCTTTTTGCCCATGATGGTCAAGGAGCTTTCGCCATCCCCTTACGCCCCTTATACTCCGTGATGTGATGATGTGATGGTGACTGCACCTACCCGTCGCTCACAGCTTGCCGCTGCCCGCTGCCCGGCCCTGGCATAATCAGCATCCAGTGTTCCATCACCCCGAGCGTGGCCAACCCCGCCAGAAAGCTCATCCCGACCGCCACGCTCTCGGAAGACAGGTCGCTCACGCGCTTCCAGAGGAAGACGGCCAGCACCATCGTAAACGCCACCGAGATGACGAAGAACACATTGTAGGACTTCTGTTTCCAGAAGCTCGCCAGGTAGCGCAGGTGCTCGGGGAACCAGGAGACTTGCAGGTTGGGAACGCCCAGAAAGACGTTGATTTTGGCGCTCAGGAGCAATGACCAGCAGAGCACAAAGGTAAGCAGGCCGAACCAGTTGGCGGCCCCGCGGTTGAGCCACCACAGCAGCAATACTTCGGCCAGCACCGCGATGCCGTGGTAGAGGTGGGTGAGCAGCGCATAGCCAAAGCGGTTCCACCCCTCGACCTCCGGGGGGCACTCTTGCTGCCAGGGGCCGGTCAGAACGCCGCTGAAGAAGGCCAGTTCGTGCCAGACCCAGATGGTCATGGCGCTGATGAACGCCCAGTAGATACCGCTGACGCTCAAGTCATCTCGCACGGCCCAGAGTTGGTAGTGAGAGAGGGCGAAGATAGTGACGCCCGAGATGGCCAGTCCGATGCGGCTGGCCTTTTTTCCGCTGCGGTTCAGAAAGAGCAGCACGACGGTGTACATTGCCCAGAAAACAATGGTCGTGAGCATGGGGTAGAGATAGAGTTGGAGCCAGGACATAGGCGTGTCTGTCCCTCCTGTTTATTTACCTATCTTTCAACAGGTATACACTTCAAACAACGGCCTATTATACCACGCTTCGTTTGTGGTGGTCTGTGGTGGTCTGTCCCCCAGTGGTGTGGTTTGCTCCGTGGGGGGCGGGGTGGCTTCGACGGCACTCCCATCTCCCCACTGCCGAGCTGCGCCAGCGGGATCTTCTCTGAGAGGGCATAAGTTAACACGCAATGGGTTTGATTCGCCATTGACCGCGAGACACGCGAAATGGTGGGGATGGTGGTTGGGGGGCGCGACGAAATGGCGACCTCGACTGGGATCGAACCAGCAACCTTCGGCTCCGGAGGCCGACGCTCTATCCAATTGAGCTACGAGGTCCCAATACTCTCGCCCAAGTATACCCGATTCATTGAACAGTGTCAACGTCACAGCATAGCAACCAGGGCTACGTCAACGTCCGGTTATGCAGCCCTGACCTCAATGTTGGGATGAGAACCGCAGCACCCTGACGGGCACTGTGATGCAGTCAGGCGGTTTTGCTGCCTTGCGCCTTCAGCCTGAAGGGTTGGCTCCTGGCGACGTTGACCTGGCCCGTTCTGGTTTGGCCTGTCTGTTGTCCTCTCTTTTCCCGGTCAAGAGGATGATGTGCTATAATGGGGGAAGAGAGGGCACTATCAGGACTACGGCGAGACTGCGGTCAGCGAAGAACAGGCGAAAAGCTGAAAAACCAGAAGACCCGCAAACTTCGCACCAGGCCCCTCTACCAGAAGGATGGCATACAGCACACAGGACATGAATTCCGCATGCTCACGATGGGTGATCGAGAGAAACCTGCACCAGCTTCCCCCGCTCCCGCTCAATGCGAGGGGGGGATTGCCCCTGGGTCGGGCGAAGCCTTTGCCTCGGTAAGGACCGGCCTCGCTTTCGCCCCGTCGGAGGGTCCCGCCCATTTGCGGCCACGGATGTGGCTCCCCCCTTCCTGAAACGACCCGACATCTGCCCGGTATGCCCGCAAACGCTACGATTTTGTATCGTAGCGTTTGTCATCTCCTGCTCATCTCAATGCCTTTTCAATGGCCTGAGAAGTTTCTACAATCAACGTAGGATCCATGAGCGTTCTCTCCGCAGAATCGCCGTAGTCCGACCGCACCTCTACCGTAGCGAGGCTTTGCTATGCTGGCACCATCAAACGATATCGGCATGCAGCGCACAAAGCCCGTGAGGGGGCATGACACTATTGAGGAGGCAAGATTTCATGTTACAGCAGCACGATGTTCAGACACGACCAACCGCACATGGGCGAGATTACAGAAGCCGGGGCCGCCTCTCTCATGATGCCGCAGCCTCGCGTGATGAGACCCCGACCAGGCAGGAGCCACCCCCAGGACAGATGGACCTGGCGACGTTGATGCGGCGCTGTTCCACGGAGAGTGAGCGTTTCTACCGTGGGCAGCAGCACGATACGCGCTATAGCTATGAGTTGTTTCGGCGGGCGCTCGTAGACCGCAATGAAGCAGCCTGGGAACAGCTCTACTATCACTATAATGGCCTGGTGGAGGGGTGGGTCCGCCGCAGCGGGGCATTTATCAGCAGTGGCGAGAGCAGCGAGTTTTTTGTGGTCGGGGCCTTTACCAAGTTCTGGCGAGCCATCACGCCCGAACGGTTCGATTCCTTCCCAACGCTGGCATCGCTCCTGCACTATCTCCAGCTTTGCACGACCAGTGTCGTGATAGATAGTGTCCGAACGCAGTCATGGTCTGAAGTGGTGCCGGAAGAAACGATGGGAGCCGCGGCGGTGCCTCAGTCATCACCCGATGAAGAAGCGGTCAACCGGGTTCACCGGGAGGAATTCTGGCGCTTGATTGACGCCCAACTGCACGACGAAATTGAGCGGGTGGTAGTGTATAGCTCGTTTGTCCTGGGATTGACCCCCCGCGCCATCTTTGCCAAATGGAATGATCTGTTCAAGAGTGTGAATGATGTGTACAACGTCAAGCGGAACGTCCTGGGCCGCCTGGGTCGCAATGCCCAGGTTCGCCAGTTGCTTGCGTCCTGAGCGAACGATGCGACCCGCAGCCGGTCTTCCCCGGGTCAGCACAGACCAGGCTCCCTCTCCCCCGTCGCTGGTGCGACCTCCCCGTTCCCTGCTATCGGAGGGAGCGGGAGGGGGGAGCGGGAGGAACGATAAAACGTGAGAGATGAGCGGGAGCGTTGTGAATCGTGACTCGTTTCCGAGCTTACATCCTCTTCAGCATGTACGCCACCAGGTCGCCCACCCGAACCGAATAGCCCCACTCATTGTCGTACCAACTCACGACCTTGAAGAAGTCGTCGCCCATATTGATGGTCAGCGGCAGGTCAACAATGCTGCTGCGGGTATCGGCGGTGAAGTCGGTGCTGACCACCGGGTCGGTGCTGACGCCCAGGTAGCCCTTCATTTTTTCGCTTTCGCTGGCCTTGACAAACGCCGCGTTCATCTCTTCCACCGTCGTGCCCTTCTCAAGCTGCACGGTAAAGTCGACCACCGAAACGGTGGGGGTGGGGACGCGGATGGCAAAGCCATGGAACTTCCCTTTGAGTTCGGGGATAACCAGGGACACCGCTTTGGCGGCTCCCGTAGTCGTCGGGACCATGTTCATCGCCGCAGCGCGGGCGCGGCGCAGGTCTTTGGGGTGGATGTTGTCCTGCAAGTTCTGGTCCATCGTGTAGGCGTGGATGGTCGTCATCAACCCGCTTTTGATGCCGAAGTTGTCGTGGATGACCTTGGCGACCGGAGCCAGACAGTTGGTCGTGCAGGATGCATTGGACAGAATGTGGTGCTGCTGCGGGTCGTATTTGTCCTCGTTGACACCGAGCACGATGGTCAGGTCTTCGCCCTTGGCCGGAGCGCTGATGATGACCTTCTTGGCCCCCGCGGTCAGGTGAGCGCGGGCTTTGTCGGCCTCGGTGAACCGCCCGGTTGCCTCAATGACGATATCTACCCCCATATTCTTCCAGGGCAAGTTGGCCGGGTCACGCTCGGAGGTGACGGTCAGGTTGTAGGTGTGGCCCTTGTAGTCCACGGCAATATGGCCTTCGTCGGCCCGGACTTCCCCCTCAAATCGACCATACGTCGAGTCGTAGCGCAGCAGGTGCGCCAGCACCTTGGGGTCCGACAGGTCATTGACCGCGACAATCTCAAACTCACCGGGGTGATTTTCGAGCATCGCCTTGAAACTCTGTCGTCCGATACGTCCAAACCCGTTAATTGCAATACGTGCCATGTGTTTTCTTTGCCTCCTATTCTATGAATGAACGATTCTCGTAACCGCATCTCGGAGAGCACCTTCCGCCCATCTCCGGCTCCTGCTTCCCTACCTCTCCCCTCTCTACGGGAGGACAGAGAGGGCTTGGCGTGGTTCCTGGAGACAGGGAAGAAGCTCTATCCTGAATGCAAGACGGTTTCTCTGGCGATATTATAACATGCTCGCTGACCGTGGTAGTCAGGGGGGAAGGGAAATCCCTTGCCGCCAGTCCTGCTTCCTTCTTCACTTCGGCTCAGGCGCTCCTCCGGCCTTGCCCGCAGGAAACCGGCATAATCGCCATATCCTGGAGACTGAGCGCATATTCAATGCCTTCCTGGAGGTTGGCGCGGGTGGTGACAGTCGCCAGACCCACCCCCAGATGCACCATGGTCTGGGCAATGGTCGAACTGATGCCCACCAGGATAACCCGTGACCCGAGCAGGCGAGCGGCCCGCGCTGCTTGCAGCAGGTAGTTAGCAACATCGGTGTCCACGACGGTCACGCCGGTGATGTCCATAATCACGGTGTCAGCCTGATAGCTGCTGATGCCTTCCAGGAGCGTTTCCATAATCTGCCCGGCGCGGGTGGGGTCTATCGTGCCTATCAGGGGCAGAACCAGGATGCCAGGGTAGATGGGCATGATGGGGGTCGAAAGCTCCCGCACCTGGTCCACCTTCTCCTGCATCATCTGGTCGCGGGCCGCCACGTAGCTTTCCACCAGCACCATAATCCCCGGGTAGACAATCGCCTGGACGCGCTCCATCCACCAGGCCACCGCTTCAGGCTCATCGGGAAAGAGCGTGTGCATGTGCTCGGTGATCACGTCAACAATGACCAGCGTGCCATGGAGCACATCCACCACCGCCCCCTGCCGGGCCCGCTGCGGCCCGAGCGTTCGCCAGAATCCGTGGAATGTCGAAGTCGTGCCCTGGAGCAGGTCGGCCTGGAATGGTTCAAGAGAGGCCGCGATGAGCCGGTCGACCTGCTCCCGCGGCAAGCGGGCATAGATGGTGGTGCCTTCGGCTGTCAGCCGGTCCACCGAAGCCCGAACAAAGTAGTCAAAATTCTCGATAAAGGCATCAATAACGCGCTGCATCTCGCCTCCCACGAATACTACAGGTTCAACACTTTTTGCGGGTGCCACACCCGGTCTTTGCGCCGCAGCAGAGCCAGCAGCTTCCGGTCCGGCGCGTGGGCGCGGAGGTGGTCTCCCTCCCCTCTCTGCGCTTCTTCAAGTACGATGGCCTGACCGTTGCGAATGCGCCCGGCCTGGTCCGGGGTCAGCCCGATGGCCGGCCAGTCCAGTACGGCGGTTTCGGGGGGGAGCACGGCCCGGGCGACCTCCGACGGGTCCCCCGGTTCGAGCAGGTCCGCCAGCGGAATGGCGTGCTCCAGCGTGAACGGCCCCGTCATGGTGCGCTCCAGGGCGGCCAGGTGCGCCCCGCAGCCAAGCGCCGCCCCGATATCCCGCGCCAGCGAACGGATGTAGGTTCCCTTGCTGCATTCGACGGTCAGCGACAGGTAAGGAACCAGGGGATGGTCTGGCTCGCTTTCCAATCCCAGGCGATAGATTGTGACCGGGCGGGGGGGAGGCTGCACCGCCTGCCCCCGACGGGCCAGGTCGTAGAGCCGCTGTCCCTCGTGGTGCAGCGCCGAATAGATGGGCGGCACCTGCATGATCTCCCCGCGAAAGTGGCTCAACATTGTCTCAAGCGTAGCGTGGTCGAGGGAGGGGAGCGGGCGTTCTTCCAGCACCTCACCCTCGGCATCGTCGGTGGTGGTGGTCTTGCCCAGACAGACGGTGGCGCGGTAGCCCTTGCGCGTGTCCGTCAGGTAGGCTATCAGCCGTGTGGCCTGCCCCAGGGCTATGGGCAGCACCCCGGTGGCCGCCGGGTCGAGCGTGCCCGCGTGCCCGACCTTGACCGAGCGCCCCACGACCCGGCGGATGCGGGCCACGACATCGTGGGAGGTCATCCCCGCCGGCTTGTTTACGTTGAGAAACCCGTGCATCATCAGTAGCTCTCACTCTCCGGTCCCTCTCTGGTCCCTCTCTGGTGCCTATTCTATGGGTACCAGCCATCAGCCATTATCGGTTGATTCGAAGCTGCTGCCGCACGGCGGTCAAAACTTCGTCGCACGCCGCTTCCAGGGGCAGGTGCAGGGTGGCCCCTGCCGCCTGTTTGTGCCCCCCGCCGCCCCAGGTCCGGGCGATGGCCGACACATTGAGGGCAGGGGTCGAACGCAGGCTCAGCTTGGTTTCGTGCTCGTGCCGCTCTTTGAAGAGCAGGCAAAGCCGCACCCCGTCGATGCGCTGCATGACCTGAAGCACCTCGTCGTAGGCATCATCTTCGGCTCCGGTCTGCTGCATCATCTCCTGTGAGATGTCCGTCCAGACCATATCCCCCTCGCGCCGAAGCTGGCTCAACGCCATTCCAAGCAACTGGACCGTGCTGTAGGGGGTGGTATAGTAGACTTCGCGGATAATGGTCTGCTGGCTGCCCCCGGCTTCCACCAGGCGAGCGGCGGTCTGGTGGGTCTGCACGCTGGTGCTGCTGGTCTGGAAACACATCGTATCGGTGATGACCCCCATCAGCAAACAGGTGGCGATGTCGGGGGTGATGGGCGCGTCGAGTGCTCCGAGCATCCGCGCAATGAGGTCAGCGCACGACGCCGATTCGGGCATAATCAGGTTGATGTCGCCTTCCCCGCTGTTGGTGACGTGGTGGTCGATGATGAGCAGGGGGCAGGCCGTCAGCGTTTCGGCGTGGTCTTCGTAGATGGGACCCGTTCGCTCCAGGTTGGCACAATCAACCAGGCAAACCATATCGAACGTTGGCAGCGGCATCCCTTGCTCATAGACCTGGACGTGTTCCTGACCGGGCAGGATATGCGTATAGCCGGGGAGGTCGGACGAAGCCAGGGCAAAGGCCGTTTTGCCCTGAGCCTGGAAAACATGCCACAGCGCCAGCATCGATCCGATGGCGTCACCATCGGGGTGGAAGTGGGAAAGCACGAGGATGCGCGTTGAACGGCTGGTCAGGTCGGCAATGGCGGGTGCGGCAGCCGACGGGTCGGCGTAAATCATGATGATATATTCCTCCTGATAATGAATGAATAGAAATAGCTCATATTTTTGGCCCCCGCTGCTCGATCACCACCTCGCTGAGGGGCTTTCCTCCGACCCTGATAAAGGCCGCCTGCACCTCCTCCAGCGTTGCTGTGGAATGGCTAGCTCGCTTCCGAAGCGCAGGTCCAAGTTCTGTCAGCAAACCGGCAGCACGCAATATTGCCCGCACTTGCTCCCGCTCAGGGGTGGGTTCAGCGTACGATGCTCGCTCGACCAACCATTCCTGCACCATATGCTCCACTGATTTTCCTGCGCGGTTCGACGCATCTTGAAGTTTCTGATAAAGGTCGGTGGGGATATCAATGGTCACAGTTGTCATTTTTACCTCGCTGATTGTGGTTTCATCCTACGCAACACTCGCCCCGGGTATCAAGCAGGCGATAGACCGTATGTCCAGAGCGTTTTTTCATCTCCTTCAGACTGAGTTGGTGGCGCGTGCCCACCTTCGGGATAAGGTGGTTCAGGCCACTGACCGCGACAAACCAGTAGCTCCCCCCCCCCCGCAACCGCTGCGCCGGAGCCAGGATAAACGCCTCCTCGATGGCCCGGTCGCCGACCTTGGCGGGAATGTTGGACACAATGAGGTCGTAAGGGTCGGGCGGAAGCTGTTCGAACCCGACGCTCCCGACCACGCGGGCATTTTCGATGGCGTTGATGGCACAGTTGTGGCGGGCATAGCGCACGGCCAGCAAGTCCCGGTCCACCAGCGTCACCCGCGCCTCGGGGAACTGGCGGGCCAGGACAATCCCCAGGATGCCACCCCCGCATCCCAAGTCAAGGATATGCTGCGGGGGTGGGGCCCCTGAGATATCAAGCGTGCGCAGCAGCAGGTCACTTCCCGTATCCACCTCGAACGAGGAGAAGATGGTATGACCGATATCGAAGGCGAACGGGTGCCCCTTCCAGCGGTAGGTTATGCGTTTTTTGAAATAGCAGTCGGGACCGCTCATAAGAACCACCCTGGTATGGTACCACAGCTATGGGCGGGTTTACCAGACCAGCCGCGGGTAGGCGATTTCGCCGCCGGAGCGCTGGTCGAGCGCCTCGGCCAGCACCTTTCCGCTGGCATCGCGCAGCCGCCAGGTCGTAAAGCTGAGTTCCTCGCCCATAAAGAAGCTGCGCACCACCAGGGAACGCGGCCTGAGAAACGGGATATGGTGGGCGATGGTGTTCTCAACCTCCAGATGATACTGGGCATTGTGGGCGTTGAGTGTACGTTTCAGCGGGACGGTTGCCTTGATTTCTGGGTGAACCGCGCTGCGTTCCCATCGCAGCGACATGGTATCGGCCTCGAAGCGGGTGTAGCACGGTTTGCCCGTCTCAGGCTCGGGCCAGACCACCTCCAGAAAGCGCAGGGTCGTGCTCCGGAGGTAGGTCTGGAGCACCAGCGATTGCCCCCTTGCCGCATCGGGAACAAACATAAAATCCCACCCGTGCAGGGGGAGCGGGTTGATACCATAGCTGTGCTCGTAGTAGCCGCTGTCATTTTCCAGCGACACGGTGAAGCGCTGGCGTTCGACCTTCTGCGCCAGCGCAGCCGACACAAAGTCCGGGTAGCGCGGCGCACTCCTGGGCGGCAGGTGGCTCAGGCTCCCGCGGGCAAGGTCTATCTCGCCGGAGATATGCGCGACCGGCGAGGCCGTGTGGACAATCCAGTGTGCGGCGGGAACGCGCTGCAAATCGTCGGCAAAGCAGGGGTCTATCTGCGGGCCTGCCACCCCCACCTGACGCAGATTGGCCCGGATGCCCTCGGGGGTGCTGAACCGCACCGTCCCCTGGTTGGGGGTCTCCTGTTCCATGTGCAGGTCTACTTCCTCGTGGGTCGCCTCAAGGGTCGTGTTCCCCTGCGAAAAGCGCAGCGTCTCGGGGGGGAACATGTGCATCCAGCAGAGTTCCTGAAGGGTTCCCTGCTGCGCGGTCTCCTGAAAGGCCGCCACGCTCTCAGGAGCCTCAAAGACCCCCGCCAGAATGAGCAGCAGGCCGCTCTCCCCGAGCCTGCCGAAGAGTCCGAAAGGGTTGAACAGGGCGGCCCCCACAATGCCGTGGAACGAGGGGGAGAGCACCGCAAAGTAGCGCCACTCAATGAACGAACCGGGGATGAGCACCTGCGCCAGCGACCGGGGGAATGTCCATGGTCCCGTATCGAGGAGGGTGCTTGAGAAGATGGCCTGCTGGTAGGCAGGGAAACTCCACGCTGCCGAATTTTCGGCCATCCGGTTCACAAATGAAGGGTTCAGGCGAGGCCAGAATGACATATCAACCAGTTCCTTTCCCTCTGTTTTACCTGTCCTGGATTGCTTTGCGCTCAGCTAAACCGGATAATCCACTCGGCCAGGATGCGGCGCAGGTGGGGGTGGTGGTACGACCGTTCGATGAACCAGTTGATGGGCCAGGTGCGCCCCAGGAAGAGGCGGCGGACCAGGCATGCCTGCTTGAAACGGCTTTCCAGTTCTTGCTTCCACCGCTGGTCAAAATCGAGCAGGGCGTCATCTATCGTGGCCTTCGAGTGCAAGGCCGCGTGGGTCACTTCGCCTGCCAGCCGACCCGTCGTCAGCGCCGAAGCCACCCCCGCGCCGGTAGCCGAGTTGATGAATGCCCCGGCATCTCCGGCCAGGAGTGCCCCTGGGAAGACCCGCGAGAAGTCCATACAGGCCAGGTTGAGCATCCACGCCTGGGGCTTCGTCACCATCGTGGCCTCGCCAAACTGCTCCCGAACGTAGGGCACCTTGAGGAAGTCATCAAGGATGGCTCGCAGCGGACGCCGAAGCTGGCGGTTGCGTACCAGCGTGGTGCCCACCCCCACATTGACCAGGTCCGAAGATACGGGGAAAATCCAGGCATAGCCCGGCAGCACCTCTTTCAGGAAATGCAGCAGGATAGCATGGGGTTGCTCCTTTGTCGTCCGAACATACGCCTTGATAGCCAGAATGGTGTGGCGGGGGGGATGCTTTCTTTTTCGCAGGGTCGTCGCCAGCACTGAGTTGTTCCCATCGGCGACGATGACGACGGGGGCGCGGAGTTCTTGTTCCACCTGGTCCTTGCGGGCGACCACCCCTTGCACCCGCCCGTTCTCGATGATGGGGGCCGTGACGTGGGTCCGGTGGAAGGTGGCTCCGCTTGCCGTGGCGTGTTCTTTGAGGATGTGGTCAAAGCGGGTGCGCGGGGCCACGAAGCTCCGTCCCTCGTTCTCGCGCGATTCCAGCGCTTCGATAACGTGCTCGTTGGGAGAAACATAGCGGACACTGTGGATGATATGGAAGTTGGCGGCGCGGACGGCATCCCACGCACAGAGCTTTTCCAGTTCGGTTGTGACCATGGGACTCATCCCATCGCCACAGGGTTTGTCTCGCGGAAAATCGGTATGATCAACCAGCAGCACGTCCCGTCCGGACCGCGCCAGTACCGTGGCCGCAGCACTTCCGGCCGGGCCGGCCCCCACAACGATGACCTCGTGCATGATATAGCGTACTCCTCTTTCTATCGCTATCTATTGCTGTCTTATGGCGGTTTCTGGTGCCCGCTTCGTTCGCGGGATACCAGGAATGCGTGCGGCTATTGTATCATATCCCTCACGCATCCCTTACGCATCCCTCATCATTCCTCATTACGGGTATCACGGGTCGTCCGGGCATACCCGCTGCACCACCAGTTCCCGAATGGTGTGCAGCAGCTCTTCACGCTGGTAGTTCCCCTTCTGGATGACATATTCGACATATCCATTGAGGCGTGACTGTTCGGTGGGGGAGAGGTCGGCGGCGGTGATGACTACCACGGGAATCGTTCGCCAGTAGGGGTTGGCCTGGAGCACGTCGAGCAGTTGAAAGCCATCTATCTCGGGCATCATCAGGTCAAGCAAAATCAACGCTGGCTGGTGTTCGACCATGCGCAAGAGGGCATTTCGCCCGTTCTCAGCTTCGCAGACCCTCCAGCCGTCGTGTTCGAGCATCCGACGCAGCATCCCCCGCGACATCGGGTCATCCTCAACCACCAGGATGGTCGTGTCGGGCGAAACCACGATGCTCCCATCGTCACCCGGCTTCCCCAGGTAGCGAGCGATAGTCGAACGAAGCAGGTCACGCCGGATGGGTTTGCTCAGGTAGTCGCTGGCTCCCAGGGTAAACCCATAATCCTGCTCCTCCAGGAGTGTCAGCATCACCACGGGAACGTGGGCCAGCTCCGGGTCCGATTTCAAGGCCGACAGGACCGCCCACCCGTCCATCCCGGGCATCATCACATCGAGGGTAATGAGGTCCGGGCGCAGTTCGCGGGCGCGGCGCAGCCCTTCTTCCCCATTCGCGGCAGTCTCCACAACCAGGGTGCGGGTCGGGAGCGCCCGGATAATCAAATCGCGGGCAGCGGGGTCATCGTCTATGACCAGAACGACCGGCATACACCCTGGGAGGGGCGTGCGGGAGGGGAAGCGCAGCGGAGGGGGGACCGTGCGACTCCGGTTGGCCCCGCCCGCTTCTTCGGTCGTAGTGACGATGGCTGAGGGGAGGATGACCGTGAACGTTGACCCCTGACCGGGTGCGCTCTCAACCAGGATATCCCCGCCCATGAGTTGGCAGAGATGGCGCGAGATGGTCAGGCCGAGACCGGTTCCACCGTATTTGCGGGTGGTTGAGGCGTCAGCCTGGGTGAAGGGCTGAAACAGCTTGCTGACCTGCTCCGGGGACATGCCTATCCCCGTGTCACGCACCCGAAATGTCACCACCGAAGAGAGACGACACACCTGGGATACCTGAGACACCTGGGATGATTGGTCGGATTGGGTGGGGGTGGTTCGCTCACCATCGGTTGGTAATGGGATGGGGGTGGCCTCCGTGCGCTCGACGTCCAGGGTCACGGTGCCATGGTCCGTAAATTTGACCGCATTGGAAAGCAGATTGAGGAGCACCTGCCGAATCCGAATGGCGTCCGTTCGGATGGCTCCCAGGTTGCTGGCACAGTTGACCACCAGGGTATTCTGTTTCTTCTGGACGAGGGGGCGAATGGTCGCGGCGAGGTCCTCTACCAGGTGCGCCAGGCTCACCGTCTCCGCGTGAAGTTCCATTCGGTCAGCTTCAATCTTGGAGAAGTCCAGAATATCATTGATGAGGGAGAGCAGGTGTTTGCCCGAGAGGAGGATTTTTTCCAGGTCGGGGACCAGGTCCTTCAAGCCTTCTTCACGGGCCTCTTCCTGAAGCATTTCGCTGTAGCCAATGATAGCGTTGAGCGGGGTGCGCAGTTCGTGCGACATGTTGGCCAGAAAGATGCTCTTGGCCTGGCTCGCGGCTTCGGCAGCTTTGCGTTCGCGCTCCGCTACTTCGCGCTCGTGCTGGGCCACTTCGCGCTCGTGTTCCGCCTGTTCCCGCTTCCGCAGTCCATCTATCATGGTGTTGAACGATTTGACGAGCGTGCCTATCTCGTCGCGGGTGGTGATGGGGAGCTTGTGCGAAAGATCTCCCGCGGCAACGGCCTGCGATGCCCGAACAAGCTGGAGGATGGGGTGGGTGAAGGTGTGGGCCAACCACCCCCCGACCAGCAGCAGCAGCAGCAGGGTGATACTGCCTGCCAGAATGGTCACACGTAACCCGGACCATAGAATTTCATTGATCTCCGTTTCGTCACGCATGAGCACAACCCGCACCTGGTTTTGTGGGTCCTCTTCCGGGTTGAGCACCAGGAAATGCAGGCGAAACCCCTCGCTGGAGCTGGAATAGGAAGGGGAGGATGCGCGGGTTGAAGATTCCTGGTCAAGCGGTAAGGTTTCAGTCATTGGGGAGGTGGTGTCAACCATCTGGATATCGGCTCTGAGGCCAGTTTCGCGCTGGAGACGCTGGATAGCTTTGGGGAGGTCTTGCACAGTATAGACCGTGCCAATGATTTCCCGGTGCATCCCTGCTTCATCGTTGAACGCTGCCCAGATAGGGGAGCACCCCACCAGCAGGTAGGCATTGTCGGGGGTGATGGTGTGGCCTTGCGAGACCTGGGAACAGGTTGCCAGAGCAGGTTGTTCTTCAAACCGCACCCGTCCCAGGTCGGAGAAAATGGAAAGATTGACCCGCTTCTGGCCTTCGCGGTTGGTGATGACGACCTGATCGAGCCGAAAGCGGTCCTGGACCATCACCGCCTGGCGGTTCATGCGTTCGGCAGCTTCGGGGTCATTCTGGTCATCCTTCAAAGCCTGTACGAGGTCGGGGTCGCGGGCCAATGCTCTGGCCCCATTGGAGACATCCCGTCGGCTCTGTTCGAAGGCCGCAAGGAGCCGCTGCGATTCTTCGTAGAACTGGCTGTCCAGAATGCGGTTGCGGGTCAGGTCTGTCACGACCACAAACCCGATGGTACTGCCGATGAGCAGCAGCGACATCAGGATCATCAAGGGAGCGACAATTTTTGCTCGGATGCTGGTGTAGTTCCACATACTAATGCCTGCCCCCTGGTGGGGTTGACGAATTTCATGCGCTGCTCCTCTCGGGTCTCACTGCTCACGCCTCGGGGGGAGGGGTGGCCGCTCCCACCAGCGCCGCCACCTCTTCCCCGGTCAGGCCGGTGAGGTCGGCCACCTCCGCCACGTCGTAGCCCTTCGCCATCATCTTGCGGGCGGTGGCTCTTCTGGTTTGTGTTTCCCCTTCCTGCCGCCCGCGCCGCACCCCCCGTTCCTCGGCAAACTCAATCGCCCCCCGCTCATCCTGGACCCGCATGCTCCAGTATTCATACACTTCCAGTTCGTTGCGGCTCCACCCGAAGGTGTTGGCGATGTCGTAGGCTGCTCGCAGTGCCGCGTGGTCGGCGCTGGCGGGCACCATCTCCAGGTCGCTGGCGTGCTTGATGAAATAGATCCACTTCTCCAGCAACGTCTCCAGTTCTGCCTCCCCCTTCGTGAACTTGGGCAACTCGATGAAGGTGAACTCCAGGTCTTTCAACTCCTGCACCTGCGTGCGAGCATTCAGGATCAGGTGGCGCGTCAGGTAGTCCGTCCCCATGAAGGCGGCAAAGTCCAGAATGCCGATGAAGATGACCTGGTTCAGGCGGGGGTAGTCTTCTCCGCGCTCAATCTGCCCCACGTAGGCTTTGGAGGCATAGTAGAGGAACCGTTTTTCGTAGCCGCGCCGCGGCTCCACCTGCATCTCGACAATGAAGGTGACGCCGCGTTTGTCGCGGGCCCGCACGTCCAGGGTGGTGTCCTTGAGGTCTTCCAGCTTGGGAGCCTGGTAGGGGTTGAGGAATTCCAGGGATTGGATTTCGCGGTCGCCCCGCAGGTCCAGCACGGCGTTCAGGAACGAGATCAGGATGGACGGCTGGTGCTCGTTGCCAAATATCTTCTTGAAGGCCACATCGTTTCTGGGGTTGACGAATTTCATCGGGCTTTCCCCCTGGTGATGGTTGATAGTGTTTAAAGTTCCTGATGCCGGATTATGTACATTCAGTCTACTGTGGAACCCCCGGCTTGTCAACAACCAGCGTAGCCCGGGCAAGGGAGGGTTTTTTCTCGCTCATCTCTCCCAGGTTCTGCGGCCTGGCAGGTGGAGAAAGAGGTTCTCCAGGGCAAGCTGCGGATTGACGTTCTCGCGGAGCCACGATATCGTATCGTTGATACGGGTGAGGAAGTGGTACATATCAGGGAGGGTGGCGTGGTGGGTTGCCTGCTCCAGTTCCCCGCGGCGGTCTTGATGGACGATGGCGTCCGGGCACCCCGCAGCGAGCATCAACACATCGCGCCACCAGCTTTGCCACAGCTCCAGCCGGGCCAGCACCGCTTCCTGCTCACCTCCGCGGTATTCCTTGCTGCGCTCCTCGGCCCATCGGAAGGCGGCATATCGCGGTTGCTCCTGGATGGTGAGCAGTTCATCAAGCTGCTCCTGACGGGACTGGATGCGCTCGGGGGAGCGGGCCATGGAGAAGGCCCACCCGATGCGTCCACCGCTCCAGGCAGCCAGAATAGCCGCCTGCTCAGCATCCATCCCTGCCTGGTCGGTGAGAGCCTGGGCGACCTGGTGGCGCGGAAGTGGTCTCAGACGGATCGGCTGGCAGCGCGAAACGATGGTCGCCAGCAGGGTTGACCCGTTGGCAACCAGGATCAGGGTGGCGAAGGCGGGCGGCTCCTCCAGGGTTTTCAGCATCGCATTGGATGCTTCCTCGCTCAGGCGGTCGGCGTCGTGGAGTATGAACACGCGGCGACGTCCCTCGTAGGGCTTGAGCGCAATATCCCGCTGCCATTCACGGACGGTATCAATTTTCAACCCTTTCTGGCGGGCCGCGTCGCTTGCCGAAAGACCCGCTGCCTGGGTTTCCATACTGGCGAGCCGCACATCCGGATGGTTTCCGTGTTCGATACGTCGGCAGGTGCGGCACTGGAGGCAAGGGGAGCCGCGGGCCGTTTCGCAGTTGAGCGCCTGGGCCAACCGCAGCGCGAGCCGGGCTTTCCCGACTCCCGGGGGACCGCTGATGAGATAGGCATGGGAATCGTGCCCGGATGCGATACTCCGTTCAAGGGAGGCAAGCATCCACTCGTGCCCGATGATGTCCCACGGCATTACGCGACTCCATTATCCTGTTCATGGCTGATCTGGTCAAACAGACGGAAGATCAGGACGGCATTCACTCCCCCGAAGCCAAATGAGTTTGAGAGTGCTATCTGAATATCGGGGAGGGGGCGGGCTACATTGGGGACGTAGTCGAGGTCGCATTCGGGGTCGGGGTGTTCCTGGTTGATCGTTGGGGGAAGGATGCCCTGGGTCAGCGTAAGGATGGTCGCCACCGATTCGACGGCCCCCGCCGCTGCGGTGGTGTGTCCAATCATCGACTTGGTGGAACTGATGGGGATGCTGAAGGCGTATTCCCCGAAGACCTGTTTGATCGCCAGCGTTTCGGCGAGGTCTCCCACCGGTGTGCTGGTCGCGTGGGCGTTGATGTAGTCAACCTGCTGCGGCGTGATGCCTGCCCTGAACAAAGCCCGCTGCATGGCGCGGGCGGCTCCGGCTCCCTGCGGGTCCGGCGCGGTGACATGGTGAGCATCGCAGGTTGAAGCGTACCCGATAAGTTCGGCATAGATAGACGCACCCCGTTTTCGGGCTGTCGATAGCCGCTCCAGCACCAGGACTGCCGCGGCTTCGCTCGGTACAAAGCCATCCCGGTGGGCATCGAAGGGACGCGAAGCTTTTTCCGGCTGGTCGTTGCTGCGGGTGCTCAATGCTCGCATCGCACAGAAGCTCCCCAGGCTAAACCGGCAGATGGGAGCTTCGGTGCCACCAGCAAGCATAATCTCTGCCTCGCCACGCCGGATAACTTCAGCCGCTTCGCCAATGGCCTGCGAACCGGCGGCACAGGCGGTGCAGACGGTGGTCGTGTATCCGCGCAGGCCGAAGTGGATGGCGACCTGAGATGACGGCATATTGGGCACGGCAGCGGGGACAAAGAAGGGACTGATCTTCATCGGCCCTTTGAGCAGGGCGTGCATGGCTTTTTCGGCTTCTGGAAAGGAGGTAGCCCCGCTTGCTATCAAAACCCCGATGTCGTAGGGGTCGAAAGCCCCGGGGTCCAGGTGGGCATCCTCCACCGCCAGGTGTGCCGCAGCAATGGCAAACTGACTGCTGCGCGACATGCGTCGGGCTTCTTTGCTGTCAATAAAATCGGCGGGGTTGAAGTCCGTGACTTCTCCTCCCACCTGACACGGAAAATCGCTGGAATCGAACTGGATGAACCGTCTAACGGCGTTCTGTCCTGCTGCTAACCCCGCCCAGTATGGTTTATTGCCGATACCCATAGGGGTGATGGACCCCATACCAGTGATAACGACGCGGCGGTCTTCGTCGGGGTCATCCACGGAGATGGGATTGATGGCGGGCAGGGGTTGTTCGATCAGAATCTCTTCCAGTAAGCGGTCAATCTGAGCATCAATCGTTTGTTCGGTGATAAGGCCGTGGCTGGACGAGAGTGTCAACAGCCGTCTTCGCAGGGTTTCACGCTGCTGCCTGGTAATATGTGCCATGGGCTAACCTCGATGTGCCTGAGAACCTCGGTGCTGTAGCGATTATAGCATGCTCATCTGGAAGGCGCAAAATGATCCCGCCACATCTGGTATACTTCCAGATTATGAAGCAGGCTGGTTGGGATATCGAGACCCTCATCATCGGGTATGGAAACCCGCTCCGCGGCGACGACGGGGTGGGGTGGCACGCCGCGCAATGGCTGGAGGAGCGGTATGGGGAACGGGGGGAGGGGACTATCCGCGTGGTGGGGTGTCATCAATTGACCCCCGACCTCGCAGAACCAGTGAGCCGTTCTCGCCTGGTGCTCTTCATTGATGCGTGCGTAGGAGAGCCGCCGGGGGAACTGACCTGCCAGGTGCTCTCCCTCCCTCCGCTCGTGTCCTCGCCCGCAGCCTTTTCGCACCACCTCACCCCGGCCTCTTTGCTCTCCTGGGCGCAGTGGTGCTATGGAAGCTGCCCCGCAAAAGCACTCCTGCTGACTGTCGTGGGGGAGCACTTTGGCTACACGGAGGCGCTGTCTCCGCCGGTCCAGGCAACCCTGCCCGCTTTGCTGGACCGGGTGGCGGCGCTGATTGAGCAGCGGCCAGCGTGATAGGTCTCTTCACTGCCAGCGCATTCCCTATGGTATGATAGGTGCTGGAACTATCAGCCATATCAAAGCTCAAGATAGTCAGGTGTCTTTCTCAAAAGCGCCGTTCGTATACGGCAGAAGGCGAAGGAATACAGAACCCATGAAAAAGAACAAATGGCTCCTTATCGTGCTGGCAATTGTCATCGGGGTGGTGCTTTCGTGTGCCATCCTCCCGCTTGGCAGTTTTGCCTTGCTGCTGGTGGCTGCCTCCGGGAGCGCAGAGAGCGGCCCCCTCCCGCCCCGTCAGTGGCAGGAACGGATTGTCTCTGGCAGTGGCCCCAACCGGCTGGTCCTCATCGACGTGACCGGGATGATTGGGGCCACTGATGGGGATTTTCTGAGCAACCAACCCTCCCACGATGAACTGCTCGGGCAGATTCGCCAGGCCACCAAAGACCCCCAGGTCAAGGCCATGGTGCTGCGCGTGGAAAGCCCCGGGGGAGGCGTCGTAGCGAGCAGCGAAATCTACGAAGCGTTGAAGGAGTTTCAGCAGCAAGAAAAACCGCTCGTTGTTTCGATGGGGGGGGTTGCGGCCAGCGGAGGCTACTATATTTCGGCGGGAGCCGACAGAATCTATGCCAACCCCGACACGCTGACGGGGAGCCTCGGGGTTATCCTGATGTTGATAAAATACGATGAAGCCTTCGACAAGCTCGGCCTGGAGCAGGTGGTCTACAAGAGTGGCAAGTTCAAGGACATTGGCTCCCCGGCCCGCGACGCCACGCCGGAGGAGAAAAGAATCTTGCAGGAATATGTAGACCAGGCGTATCAGGGGTTTGTGGATGTGATTGTGGAAGGGCGAGACCTGCCCCGTGATGACGTGCTGGAACTGGCCGATGGGCGGATCTACTCGGGCAAGCAGGCGATGGACCTGGACCTCGTGGACGAGATGGGCAACCTGGACGACGCTATCCAGGGGGCCAGGGAGATGACCGGCCTGTCGAATATCCTCGTCGTGCGCTACCGCCGCTCCACCTCGTTCGAAGACTTGCTGCTCGGCTACCTGGCGCACAACCAGCGCCCCTCCGACCCGCTCGGTGTGCGCGAACTGGTGCTCGAACCGTCGCCCCGGCTGGAGTACCGTATGGTTCCGTAGGGGATATAAACCATTCCGAACCTGATTGGCTCTTGCAAAGGTGTGGTATGATGACTCTACACTCATTCGTTCCTGTATCCCGGTTGTAACCGCGCATGTTCATCGCAGCATGCACGCCATGAAAGCGGTCAGCACGACAAGCCTCCCTATCTGAAC
>DAOTUF010000202.1:0-4253 GCA_034437495.1 Chloroflexaceae bacterium
GGGGAGCGCAGGAGCGCAGGAGGGGTGGGGGGCCATCTCAGCCGGTCCCCGGCTGGCAATGAGGTGCTCCAGTTCGGCAAGACGCTGATGGAGACGGGCGTTTTCGGCCTGGAGTTCTGCCATTTCTGCCATTTCTGCCATGGGCATGGGTTCCTTCATATAGTGATATGGGTGCGGCCTGTCGATATCCGTCCGCTTCTATTGTAACGCAAGAAGAAACATGCTTCATCTCCGGAGGAGAGAGGAGAACCAGCAAAGCATTGCCTGTTCTCGACGCCTGTGCTAAGATGGATCGGAAGCATGGATATCCTGGTTCAGGGAAAGTATAGCTCAACCATATGAAAGAATTTTTTCGTCGGACCAAGCTCACCTTCACGCCGGGCCGCAGCAAAGGCGATGCCCAGGTTCCCGACAATATGTGGGTGAAGTGCAAGGCGTGCCGTGAGATTATCTATCAGAAGGAACTGGACGATCATTTGAAAGTATGCCCGAAGTGCGAACACCATATGCGTTTGAGCGCTCGGGAGCGGCTCAGGCTGCTCGACCCCGATTCCTTTGAGGAGTATGAGGGCCACCTGGCCCCCTCCGACCCGCTGGATTTCGTCTCGCTGGAGGAGCGCTACACCGACAAATTGAGCCAGGCGCAGGAGAAGACCGGGTTGTCCGACGCGGTGGTGAGCGGAACGGGCACCATTGAGGGGCGAAAGGTCGTCCTGGCGGTGTGCGACTTCAGCTTTATGGGAGCGTCGATGGGGAGCGTCTATGGGGAAAAGATGGTGCGGGCAGCCGAACGCGCCACGGAGCTGTCCCTCCCGCTCCTGACCATCAACAGCAGTGGAGGGGCCCGCATGCAGGAGGGCGTGATGGCGCTGATGCAGATGGCCAAGATAACCCTGGCGCTCACGCGGCTGGCTGCGGTTCGCCAGCCCCATATTGCGCTCCTGGTCGATCCGTGTTATGGTGGAGTGACCGCGTCGTATGTCTCGGTCGCCGATGTGATCATTGCCGAACCCGGCGCAGAGATCGGGTTTGCAGGCAAGCGGGTCATCGAACAGACGATACACCAGAAGCTCCCCGCCGATTTCCAGACTGCCGAGTTTATGCTCCAGCACGGGATGGTTGATATGGTGGTGCCCAGAAGCGACCTGCGGGGGGTGCTCGGTCGGTTGCTGCGGCTGTATGATGCTCCCTGCTCGCCCGGGTATCACCATCCTGGCCCTTCCTCCGCGGCTGAACCGGAAGACGGGGCAGGAACGGAAGCCGAGACCACGACCATCATGATGGGAGATTCTGAACCATGAAAAGAGGTCCCCTATGCTTGTTGGAGAACGTATGTCCCACCCTGTCATTTTCTGCCACCCCGATATGCCCATCCACGACGCGCTCAACCTGCTCAAGAGCGAGCATATTCGGCGGCTGCCGGTGGTCGGGAAGCATGGGAAACTGGTGGGTATTGTCACCGATGAAGACCTTTTCACCGCCTCGCCATCCCCGGTCACGAGCCTCAGCATCTACGAATTGAACTACCTGCTCAGCAAGATAACGGTGGGGCAGATTATGACCCGGGAGGTGCTGACCGTGACGGAAGAAACGACCCTCGAAGAGGCGGCCCGCACCATGGCCGACAACAAGATTGGCGGCTTGCCCGTGATGCACGGAGACCAGGTGGTAGGCATCATCACGGAGACGGACCTTTTCAAGATCTTTCTGGAATTGCTCGGGGCGCGGGATATTGGGGTCCGGGTGACGGCGCTGCTCCCCAACGAACCCGGCCAACTGGCGCGGCTGACCGGGGTGATAGCCAGCAAAGGCGGCAATATCATCTCGCTCGGGACCTTTGCGGGGGACAACCCCTCAAATGGGCTGGTTGCGCTCAAGATTGCCGACATGGACCTGGAGCAGGTACGGGCAGAGCTTGAGCCAATCGTGGAGCGCCTCGTTGATATTCGGGTGTGCTGCCCCTAGGGGCAGATCAGAGCCGGGGCGGGGAGGATGCTGCCCGGAGCGCCATCCCTGCCTGCCTTATCCCGTCCGGTCCTGGGTGCTATTCGCTGGTGGGGCGTCGGGCGGGGGGCGTTCCGGGTCTACGGGGAGGCTCTCGCTGGCTTCCAGCAGGGCGTGCAACCGCCAGATGGTCTGGACGCGGGCCCGCTGCCAGGCCGCACTTTTTGGCCCGGTCTCGCGCATCAGCACCACCTGATGCAGGACTTCACGGATGCGCCGGGTGGCGGCGGTAGCAGCGGTGGTCTGGCTCTCGTTCATGCTGACTCCTCCCATCTCTGCCCGTTCTCCCTCACGCCTGCTCCCTCCCCTTCTCAGCCTGGAGCACGGCCCGCACTACCTCTTCGGGCACGTCGTCGCGCACCGTCACCTGACCAATCGTGGTCGGGAGTATCCAGCGGATGCGCTTGTGGCGTACCTTTTTGTCGTGGAGAGTCAGGGAGCATATCTGGTCGAGGTCGCTGTCGGGCGGGAAGGCGGTGGGCAGACCACAGGCTTCGAGCACCTGCCGCTGCCGCTCCACCTCGTCCCACGCAAACAGCTTCATCTCCGCGGCAATGCGGGCCGCAGCATGCATCCCGATGGCAACGGCCTCTCCGTGCAGGAGCGTCCCATAACCGCAAGCGGTTTCGAGGGCGTGCCCAAGGGTGTGGCCGTAGTTGAGGATGATGCGCACGCCCTGTTCGCGTTCGTCGTCGCTCACCACCGCCACCTTGACGGCGGCAGCCTGCCGGATAATGTCACCAAGCTGGCGGTGGTCGTCCGGGGAGGCGTTCTGGAGGCGCTCGGGATCCGCAAACTCGGCGGCACGGGCTTCGAGGGTGTCGAACAGGCTGGCATCCCGGATGACGCCGTGCTTGATGACCTCTGCCCACCCGGACCGCAGTTCACGCGGCGGCAGGGTGCGGAGGGTGCGGGTGTCGGCCAGCACCAGGCGCGGTTGGTGGAAGGCCCCTATCAGGTTTTTGCCAAGCGGGTGGTTGATACCGGTCTTGCCCCCGATGGCAGCGTCTACCATAGCCAGCAGGGTGGTGGGAAGCTGCACCACGGCGATGCCGCGGAGGATGGTGGCGGCGGCAAACCCCGCCAGGTCGCCAACGACCCCCCCACCGAGCGCCAGCACCACGTCGCCACGCTCAACCCGACCGCTGATCATCCAGGTGTAGAGATGCCAGAGGTGTTCCTGACTCTTGCTCTCTTCGCCCGACGGAACGATGTGGGTGCGGACGGAGAAGCCCGCACTGCTCAGAAGCGCTTCCAGGTCGGGGCCGTAGTGGGGGAACACTTCACTGTCGCTGATGAGCCACAGGGTTCCGCGCACCCCCAGGTGGGACAACCGCTCCGGCAGGGTGGCGTGGAGGTCTGGCCCGACCACAACGGGGTAGCGGGCGGTCGCGGTGGTGAGGATACATTCATCTGGTGTCACTGGTCTTGCTCCAACGAATAGGTAGGCGACTGGAGGGAACGGAAGCTGAGAAACTGGGCAAAATCGAGCATTTCAGTTTGTCGCTCTTCAGGGAGGCGCTCAATGATCTGAAGAATGCGTTGTGTGGTTGAAACCCACTGCTCTGTTTCGGCTTTCCAGACAACGATAAACTGATGGATGGGAACCGCGCAGAGGGCGACCGTTTCACCCTCTGCGGTTGCAAATTCCACTTCATACCCGTTTTTGCCTGCCTCCTGAGTATGGTGGCAATGGACAATCGTTCCCCGTGTTCCGGCGCGGAGTTGGTCCTCCTGGCGCTCAACGATAAGTTCTATGACATCCAAAAGCGCTGGTTTCACTGCCCATCACTTTCTTTTCTCACAAACAGCGTAACCAGACGGGCCATATCACTCTCCGGTGTTATGAGCCAGCCCGTTACAACAATAGCCTGCTGTCCCGATACCCCTGTAATAGGTATCTCTACCCGCACTCGTTGTCCATATGCATCTGTTTTCTGGACTATCGCTTCAGCGTCTAATGCTTGACGTTCAATCTGTTCTATCAGTGGTTGACAATGGTCTCTTGTATATCCGAGAGCGGTTTCAATGACCTGCGCTTTGTGGCGGCCTCTCTCATGCTTTGGATTGAGTGCATACTCAGTTAGCTTATGAACCTCAACAACGATAGAGGTGGCAAGATTACGCAATTTCACGATGGTACTCAGCCGGCCCTCCCGCTAGCCCTCCACTTTTATACCAGCTACGGGTGAATGCTTTCCTTCTGGACGATATTCTGCTGCGCTGGAACGGCGCGTCACTCGCGCCTG
>DAOTUF010000203.1:0-6622 GCA_034437495.1 Chloroflexaceae bacterium
CCTGGTCTTTGTGGTAGCGCTGTGGATTCGCTTCGGGTGGCGCTGGCGCTGGCTGCTGGCTGGCGGGGGTGGGTTGGGGGTTGTCGGGGTGCTGGTGGTGCTCGGGTGGGGCGATGCAGCGTTCTGGTATCGGGTCTACGGTGCCGAGCAGCAGGACACACCCACGCGGGTGGCTCACCCGGCTGCGCCGGTCGGCTCCTCGGCGCTGGTGCTCGAAGCCGGGCCGGGTCCCTCGAAGGCGTTCCGGCGACGGTTGAGCAACCCCCTGCTGATGGAGGATATCCGGCAGGCGACCGGGCAGGTCGTGACGGTGGGGGGGTGGCTCTGGACGAGTCGGCCTGCAACGGTGCTCGCGCCGGGGGTGGCGCACAGTGCCCGCGCCGGTGAGACCTACCACGTGGAGACCCGGCCCGTCGCGGGGACGACGACGCCTCGCTTTGTCGCGCAGACCTTCACCGTACCAGCGGGGCAGGAGGCGCTGGAATATGCGCTGCCGGTCCCTTCCCCCGCCAGAGGGGAACCACCTCTTCGCGTCTTCCTCGATGGGGCGGTGCTGGCAGTGGGAACCTTCCCCACCGATGTGGCTCCCGTTTTTGATGATGCGGCGGGCCGGACCGGGACGTGGGGGGGGGAGCGTTTTGTCAATCTGGTGCGGAACGGGAGTGCGGAGCACCCATGGCCGCGGCTGCACCCACGGGCGCAGCCGCGGCCATGGGTGCAGCACACCCTGTCAAGGGTGGTTGACAGCGGGTGGGGGCGCACCCCTGCGCTGCTGGTTGCGGCGCTGTGCGATGTGCGGCGGAGTGTGCCTGTTCTGGCGACCTACACGGGCTTCCTGCCCCTGGATGGGTGGGTGACGGGGTTGGCGTGGGGGCATGTTCGGCTCTCCCACCCGGTCTCCGTCGCTCTTTTTCGGGGTGTGGTGGCGGTGGCGCTGGTCGGGGGGAGCATCTGGCTGGCCCGGTCGCGCTCCGCGGCGCGGCCTGGTTTGCGGCCTGCGCTGCTGGTGCTGGCGGTAGCCTGTGTGCTGGTGTGGGGAACTACCGCCACCCGCGTGCTGCCGAAGATTGGCGAGGGGGTCGTCTACCCGATGGCGCGGTATACCTTCCCATCGGTCATCCCCACGACGCTGGCCATCGTCGGGGGGTGGTGGGTGGCCTGGCCGCGCCGGGTTCGCCCGGCGGCGCTCTGGCTGCTGGTCGGCGGCCTGGTTGTGCTGCATATCGCCACCATCAGAGCCATCGGATCTTTTTATTCGTTTCTTTATTGAAATTGAAGAGGAAAAACGCCTCGGGTTGGGAGGGGAGCACGTATGCCTATCCTGGTGACGGGTGGAGCGGGGTTTATCGGGTCGCACCTGGTGCGGTGGTTGGTGGAGCAGGGGCACGAGGTGCGGGTGCTGGATAATCTGAGCACGGGGCGGCGGGAGAACCTCGGCCCGGTGCTGGCGCAGATTCGGTTGATTGAGGGGGACCTGTGCGACCTGCCAACGGTGCAGGCCGCAGCAGATGGCACCGACCTGGTGTTTCATCTGGCGGCGCTGGTATCGGTGCAGGAGTCGACGGAACACCCCCTGCGGGCGCACGCGGTGAACGCGACCGGGAGCCTGCACGTGCTGGAAGCTGCCCGTAGCGCGAGGGTGCGCCGGGTGGTGCAGATGTCGTCCAGCGCCGTGTATGGCAATACGGAACGGTTGCCCGTGGGGGAGGACACGATGCCGCAGCCACCGTCTCCCTACGCAGCGACGAAGCTTGCCGCAGAGCAGTATGGGACGATGTACACGGAGTTGTACGGTGTGGAGGTGGTGGCGCTGCGGGGGTTCAATATCTATGGACCGCGGCAGGACCCGTCCTCGCCCTATGCCGCGGTCATCCCGAAGTTTGTGGCGGCCCTGCGGGGCGGGCAGCAGCCGACGATTTTCGGGGATGGGCTGCAGACGCGTGATTTCATTTTTGTGGGAGATGTGGTGCAGGCGTTGTGGACGGCTGCAACGACGGATGGTCTTGCGGGTGGGGTGTTCAATGCCGGGCGGGGGGAGACGGTGAGTGTGCTCGAACTGGCGCACATCCTGGGTGAGTTGATGGGCACCGCGGTGCAACCCCACTTTGCCCCGGCCCGCCCGGGCGAGGTGCGCCATTCGCGGGCCGACGTGTCGCGGTTTGCGGCGCAGACAGGCTTCCGGCCCCGGGTCGGCGTGCGAGAGGGGTTGCAAGCGGTGCTGGCAGACGTTCTGGGGTAGCAGAGGGATGCAAAGCTATGGACAACCTGGTCTGGTTGATGGTGCTGAGTCTGTTTATCGGGGCCTACGGGACGCTGATAGGGGCGGGGGGCGGGTTTATTCTGGTTCCGCTGCTCCTGTGGGTCTACCCAGAACAGCCCCCCGAAGTCATCACGAGCATCTCGCTGGCGGTGGTGTCGGTCAATTCCATCTCGGGGATGCTGGCCTATTCTCGCCTGAAGCGTATTGACTACCGCGCCGGTTTCTTTCTGGCGTGCGCCAGTATTCCGGGGGCGATGCTCGGGGCCGGGAGTACGGCCCTGGTGTCCCGCCCGACGTTCGATATTATTTTCGGGGTGGTGCTCATCCTTTCGGCTTGCGTGCTCTTCTTCCGTCCCACCGGACGCTCCCGCTCCCCCGACGACCACGCGCCACCCGCTCTGGTAGGGCCGTCCGACCAGACAAACCACCTCAATCGCCTGAGTTCGCGGCGGTTTCGCGCTGCGATTGTTGTCAGCTTTCTGGTGGGGTTTGTTTCCAGTATGCTCGGCATCGGGGGAGGGATTTTTCAGGTGCCGCTGATGGTGCATGGGCTGTTCTTCCCGGTGCATGCGGCGGTGGCCACCTCGGAGTTTGTGCTGGCGGCCAAGGCGGTGAGCGCGACGAGTGTTCACCTGATGACGGGAACGCTGCTCACGGTGCTGCCCCAGGTGGTGGGGTTGTCGGTCGGGGTCTTTCTGGGGGCGCAAGTGGGGGCGCACCTGTCGAGCTATGTGCATGGGGCGTGGATTATGCGGGCGCTGGCGGTCTCGCTCGGCTTCATCGGGGTTCGCTTTCTGGTGGGAGGGGGGTGACGGAGCCGGTCATGCCCGCTCACGATGGGAGGAGTGCGAATGCTCCAGCGCACAAACCATCTTGAAAAACCGGGTCTTTCACCAGTTGACAAACCAGACCATGATCCGCTATGATGAAGATGATTTAACCTCTTCTGTCCCATCCGTCCCTGGCCGGTCTTCCGTGACTTCGTAGGGTTCTCTACGGAGGCAGCATGTGGTGCGGAAGACGAAGGGAGGGGCATCCTCCGCACCTGGAAACCCGACCAGGCCCTTCCACCTTGCTATCGAAATCCAGAGAGGGCTTTTCTCCGACTCTGTCCTGTGTGTCCTGTCATGATGATAGAACCAGGAGAAAGAGCACTCTCGTCTGAGAAATGGAAAGTCGTACGAACGATGGTGGGAAACTCGGTGAGAGCCACCGAGATAACCGGGAAACCCTATGACATGTTCTGCTATTGAATTGCAGGCCTTTCCAAGCCGGAGTACCTTGCCTGCAAGCAGTGACTCTCAACTGGTCTATGTGATGGTTGTGGCTTCCCCCCAGGGGTTGCCCGTCTCGGTGCCCCGTCTGCCGCTGAACCTGTGCCTGGTGGTTGACCAAAGCTCTTCCATGCGGGGGGACCGGCTGTTTCAGGTCAAGGAAGCCGCCGGTCGTATCCTCGACCGGCTCGGAGCCGACGACTACTTCTCCCTCGTGACGTTCAACGACCATGCCCATACCGTCATCCCTGCCCAACGGGTGGGGACCAACGCGGCACTGCTCAAGAACATGATAAGCGATATCGAAGCCGAGGGGGGCACGGAGATGGCGACCGGCCTGGAAATGGCCGTCCAGGAAATTCAGCGGGCATTCCTGATGCACAGTATGAGCCGTATCATCTTGCTGACCGATGGCCGCACCTATGGCGACGAAGGGCAGTGCGTCAAAATTGCCCGTAAAGCGCAGCAAAAGAGCATCGGCCTGACGGCGCTTGGCATCGGCCACGAGTGGAACGAAGACCTGCTCGAAGTCATGACCGCCAGCGAGAATAGCCACTCGCGCTACATCACTTCGGCGTATGATATCCCGCAGGTCTTTGACGACGAACTCAAGCGGATGCATTCTATCTTTGCGCGGGGGGTTCAACTGCTCGTCGAGACTCGTTCTGATTGTACGCTGCGTTCGCTCGACCGCATTCAACCGTTCATCGCTCCTATTCCCTTCAAGGGAGAACGCGACCTGCGGTGGGTGGGCAACCTGGGCGACTGGCCCGGCACCGATGTGCAGTCGTTTCTGATGGAACTGGTCGTTCCGCCGCTGACCGACGGGGACTATCCCCTGCTCCATCTGGTGCTCCGTTTCGATTTGCCCGTCAAAGATACGACCAACCAGATGTGCGAACTCACGCTGAACGTGGCCGTTCGCCCGGCCTCCACCGTCTCGGCGGAAGTAGACCTGACTATCAAGCACTGGCTGGAACGGTTGATTGCCTACCGGCTGCAAGACCGCGCCTGGAAGAATATTCAGACCGGTTCTATCGATGAAGCCGTGATGCAGCTTCAGATGGCGGGCACCCGCTTGCTGGAGGCAGGTGAAGACGAACTGGCCCGTACCATCCGCGACGAAGTGACCCGGCTGCTCAAGCTCGGCACCCCCACCGCCGAGGGACGGAAGCGTATCAAGTATGGAACTCGCGGCCTGATCAAGGGTCCGAACCGCTGAGCTATCGCTACTCAGAGAAGCGTTATCGAACAAGCGTATGTTACTGTGCAAAAACTGTGGAGCTGAACAACTGGACGGGGCAATCTTTTGCCTGGAGTGCGGGGCCAGCCTGCTCAAAGCAGAACGAGGGCACGACACGACCACGACGCTCAGTCGCAAACGCGGGGAGGTGGCTCCCTCCCCCGACGAGGAACCCTCCTCCCCGCCCTTTCCCCCGACCGGTGCCTCAATACGTCTCGTGGTCCTCACCAGTGGCCGCCAGATTCACCTGGACTGCGGCAAGGATTTTATTATCGGGCGGGCCAGCAGCAAGGGAGGGGACAAGCCAGATGTGGACCTGGCTCAGGATGGCGGCTACGATGCGGGGGTGTCGCGCCAACATGCGCTCCTCTCCGTCCGGGAACATGATTGCCTGCTGAAAGACCTGAAAAGCTCCAATGGTACGTTTGTCAAGGGGAAGCGGCTCAAGCCTCACCGCCCGGTCGCCGTCAAGCACGGCGACGAAATCAAGTTCGGGATGCTGCTGGTGCGCGTCGAACTCTGCTTCTCATAAGAAATCGTTCCTCCCGCTCCTCCCGCTCCTCCTGCTCCTCGCTCTTCCCGCGCTCCCTGCTCATTCTGTCCTCCCGCTATGCTCCCCTGCCGTTGTCTGTTCTGGCGTTTCGTTTATAATGAGATGGGGGAGGTTAGTCGTGCGGGGCCGACCCTCGCCTCCTCTCAGGTTTTCGGTGGTCGCCCATGCGCTCAGTCAGTTATTAGAACCAGGAGATCCGTTGTGGCAAAGACCGTTATCTTGCACCTTTCTGGGGAGAACCCGGTGTTTGGAGAAATCGCAGAAGAACCCGACCCCAGCGATATGTTCATCAAAGTCACCAATATGCGCACCCTGGATGGCAAAGAGGTCCCCTACCTGGCGGAAGGGGTCGAATCGGTCATCTTTCCCTGGCACCGCGTGACCTTCATTGAAGTGTTGACCAGCGGCGTAGAAACCGAAGAAGTGGTCGGGTTCTTCCGATGATCTGGTTGATGGCCGGTATTGCTGGTGGGGGAGCGGGTGGGGTGCTGGTGGGGTGGACCCCCCCTATCGTCGTGATGTTTTTCATCCTGGGAGCGGTCGTCATCCTGCTGCAATTTTCTGCGCGAATTATCGCACAGCTTTTCGCTACCGCCTGGAACCGCTATCGCGCTCACCTGTTTTCCCAGATTTTCTGGTATGCGTTCTTTGTCGGGTTCTTCACCATCACCAGCGCCAAAACCGCGGCTCCTACCTCCCTTTTTCAGGGCACCATGTTTGCGGCGGCGTGTGGAGGGTTCGGGTTTTTGCACGCGCTCCTGATGCTCCCCCGCGCTCCCCAGAGGATATGGTGCCTGGCCGGGGCCACCGCCGGCGGCATCGTGGCTTCGGGGTTGGGCGTCCTGCTCTGGTATGCCCTGATTTCCCCCCCCATCTCCCACGCCCTGTTGGGAGGGGTGGTCGGGGGAGTCGCGGGGGCTATCGCCAGTGTGCTCCCCCACGTGGCTCTCCCATGGTCGTGGTGCCATGCGCAGCAAGACACCTTCAACGCCGCGGAGCCTGACCAGACGGAGGGACCGGCGGGGACGGGGGGGTGAAGGTACGCACTCCGCCGGAGCCATACGTCCCACCACGCACTATAGCACGATACATCACTGACATTACTGTTATCACAGGTATCACAGGTATCACAGGTATCACAGGTATCACAAGGAGCCATTCCGGTGTCAACGACCACCCGCTGAAGCGGGTGGCTTGCGGGAAGCCGTAAGCCGATGTTGACCAGTTCGCTCTTCGGAGCAGACGATAGGGAGGTCACGAGACCCTGGGGTGCGTTGCCAGCTCCAGGCCCG
>DAOTUF010000204.1:0-5196 GCA_034437495.1 Chloroflexaceae bacterium
ACGAGTGTCCACGCACACCTGTGCCTATTCTAGCAGAAAGGCAGGGCTTTGGCAATGGGCTGAAGCCGCTGAAGCCTGGCGCTTCCTCCCAGTGGCTCAAGCTCCTGATGCTCACGCGCCTGAAGGCAAACAGCCGTGATGACGCCATCATGTCCGAATGGTCCAATGTTCCGATATCCTTGCCGATATCCTTCTAGCTAGATGTCATAGTAGAGGCTGAATTCGAGGGGCGTTGGGCGGAGTTGCACCGGGATAACCTCGTTCTCTCGTTTGTAGGACAGCCAGGTTTCAATCAAATCTTCCGTGAAGACGTTGCCCTTGAGCAGGAAGGCGTTGTCGGCTTCCAGGGCGTCCAGCGCCTCGCCCAGGGAGGCAGGCACCGACCTGATGCGGGCAAGCTCTTCGAGCGGCAGTTCGTAGATGTCTTTGTCGAGTGGAGCACCGGGGTCGATGCGGTTCTGGATACCGTCCAGACCGGCCATGAGCATCGCGGCAAACGCCAGGTAGGGGTTGCACGATGGGTCGGGGCACCGGAACTCGACGCGCTTGGATTTGGGGCTGCTCGAATACATCGGGATACGGCAGGCTGCCGAACGGTTGCGCTGCGAATAGACGAGGTTGACCGGGGCCTCGAAGCCGGGGACCAGGCGGCGGTAGGAATTGGTAGTCGGGGCCGCCAACGCGAGCAGGGCCGGGGCATGCTTGAGCAACCCGCCGATATAGTGTTTGGCGACCTGCGAGATGTGGGCGTAGCCGGTCTCATCGAAGAACAGGTTATCGCCATCTTTCCACAAGCTCATGTGCGTGTGCATCCCGCTGCCGTTGTCGCCAAAGAGCGGCTTGGGCATAAACGTGGCGGTCAGGCCGTGCTTGCGGGCCACATTCTTAACGATATACTTATACTTGACCAGGTTGTCGGCCATCGGGATGAGGGGACCGAAGCGCATATCGATTTCGGCCTGCCCCGCCGTGGCAACCTCGTGGTGGTGTACTTCGACCTCGATACCAACTTCCTGCATGGTCATCACGATTTTGCTGCGCACATCCTGCTGGCTGTCGGTCGGGGCGCAGGGGAAGTAGCCGCGTTTGGGGGGGATTTGCTGCCCGTGGTTGATGCCCATATCGTTGGCGCTATTCCACCACCCCTCTTCGCTGTCTATTGAGTAGAATGACAGGTAGGGTTGGGTGCCGTAGCGCACGTCGCTGAACAGGAAGAATTCGGCTTCGGGTCCCCAGTAGCTCGTGTCGGCAATCCCCGTCTCTTTCAGATACGCTTCGGCTTTTTTGGCGATGTGGCGAGGGTCGCGCGAGTAGGGGTTGCCCGTCACGGGGTCGCGGATATCGCAGATGAGGGCCAGGGTGGGCACCTCGAGGACGGGGTCAATAAAGGCGGTGGTGGGGTCAGGAACCACCAGCATGTCACTCTCGTTGATCACCTGGAACCCGCGAACCGATGACCCGTCAAATCCGATACCATCGGCAAACGCATCTTTCTCAAGCATCCCTGCTGGCATCGAGAAGTGCTGCCAGGTTCCGGGTACGTCCATAAATCGCACATCCACCATCTTAATGTTGTGCTCCTTGATCAACTCGAGCACGCCTTTGGCATCCAGTGTCATAAAACCTGCTACCTTTCCAGTATTCAAAAGTGTCTACCGATATGTCAGGGCTTCCATCTCCAAGCACATGCCGGTCCAGGCATCACAGCGCATCACAGCATCACCCATCCCGCGCCACGCAAGAAAAAACAGAACAACCGCTTCGCTGGCGCTGATCGTCCCGATGACCTGGTATGACCCACCGCATTGTGACCCATGACCCTCATGTGTGCCCCCCCGGCGGCGGACCATATCAGGGCGACCGCGGGTGCGGTCGGTTCCGTATGCTCAGCCGGTGGTTGGACATTTCACACTATTGTACTCTCCCCCGCGGTAATACGCTATGGTTGAGATGCACAAAATTTGGCTCAAATGACTGGATAGTTTGAACAAACAGGGGGGGTTAGATATCGGCGGGTTGTTCGGCCCGCGCCGTGAAGTAGATGCCCAGGTAGGGGGTTTTTCGGCCTGGAAAGTTCCCGAGCAGGACGTGAGTCACGTGTTCGCCCAGTTCGTGGCGGTAGGTCAGCAACACCTGATCGCCCGGGCGGTAGCGGAGCAGTTCGTCGCGGAGGGAGACCACATCGTGGATGGAGACACCGTTTACGGCGACGATGACATGCCCCCGGGCAAGGCCGGCCTCTTCAGCCGGGCTGCCGCGCTCCACGCGGGTAACGAGGACGCCCGTCTCGGGGAGGAAGGTTTCGGCTGTTTCGCGCCTTCCCTGGTCGTAGCCCAGGAACCACCCCCCGATTCCGCCAAGCAGGATGCACCAGCTACTCAGAATAACCAGAAGGGTCAGTATTCCTATTCCTCGCTGCCAGTGAGACATAGTCTGCACCACCCTGTTCCCCATGCCCCGACGGGGAAATCCTGACGGATTACGACCGCCGGCCAGACGACCCGATGTTTCTATTATAGCATGCACTTGTCCAGGTGAACAGGACCTTTTCAGGGGGTAAAAGTTGAGAAATAGTAGTAAAAAACCGGGGCGTACTCCTGTGCCCCCCGGTCCGAAACGAGCGGGGGGGGAGGGCTTCCCCCCTTCCCCTCGCAGACAGACGGGAGGGGGCATCTGCGGAGGCGGGGGGGATGGCAGGCACACATCAGGCAGTCGAGCCGACCGACGGTTGTTGATAGCGCATTCTGGCGCGAGGAGGGGTCGCAGTGGGACCGCTCTGGCGAACCAGGTGGTCGTAGCGGCGCAGGTAGGCTTTCCCGAGCGAGGTATTGCCGATTTGCAGGTAGCACGCTCCCAACAGAAACAGGGCTTGCGCATGGCGCGGGTTGCGCCGGAGCACCTTCTCGAAGAGGGGAATGGAGCGGGCGGGTTCGACCATCTCGCGGTAGCACAGGCCAAGCATAAAGTTGGTCTCCACATCGTCGGGCCAGTGCTCCAGCACGAGGGCAAATTCGCGGGCAGCCAGGTCGTAGCGCGTCTTCCGCACGTACATGTATCCCAGGTCGTAGCGCAGGGAGTGGCTGTCGGGCGCAAGCTCAACGGCCTTGCGCCAGGCCGCGAGGGTCCAGTTTTCGCGGCCCATGGCCATGTACATGAAGCCGAGCAGGTAGTGTGCCTGGGCGTTGTTGGGCAAAAGCTGGACGGCCCGCTCAAACGCCCGCACCGCGTTGGCATTCCTGCCCATATCATAGAGCAGTTTGCCCATATTCAGGAAGATGCGCCCATCGCCCGGGTGCAGTCGGGCACATTCGAAGAGCAGTTCGTAGGCATCTTTGGGGCGCTTCATCAGCCGGAGCACCACGCTCATCCGCAAGCGTGCATCGACGTAGTGCTTGCTCTGCGGCGGAACCTTCCCATATTCCTCCAGGGAGGTGGGCCAGCGGCGGCTCCGCGCCAGCAGGTTCCCCAGGAGGTAGTGGGCAAAGTATTCTTCGGGCCGCCACTGGAGCAGGGCCCGGTAGATACGTTCGGCCTCTTCTTCGTAGTTCTGCTGCTTGAGATCTTCGCTCAGCCGGTAGTACCACTGGACAACCTCATCCTCGCTCCGCGTGACCAGCGTTTCGTCTTCCTGCACCGCGGGCGAAACAAAGGTCGGCTCGACCCGCAGCGCGTCGGCGAAGCAGCGCTGCGCCAGTTCGTGCGCTCCGTGGCTCTGGTGCATCAACCCCAGGTAGTAGCGCGGTTCGGCTGCGTTGGGCCGCGTGTTGCAGGCATTCGAGTAGTGGATATAGGCTCGCCCGGCGTCGTCCAACTTCTGGTAGCAGCGACCAAGCGAAAAATGCGCTTCGTACAGGTTGGGGTTGTGCTCCAGCGCCTCTTTGAAGCCCGAGATGGCCCGGTCTATCTGGCCACGCGCCGCAAACGCCACCCCCAGGTTGTAGTGGGCCTCGGCCAGCTTCGGGTCCGTCTGGACGGCCTCCAGATATTCCCGCATGGCCGCTTCCCAATCATCCTGGAAGGCCAGCGCGTTGCCAATGTAGAGGTAGATAATGGCCCGTTCGCGGTCATAGATTTGCGCCTTGGCTTCGCCGTCGACATAGGCCGCAATCAGCGCTGCCTTGAAGTGCTCTATCGCATCTCCGTAGGCCGCCCGAAGATAGGAGCGAATCCCCTGACTGAAGGCGGCCCCCATTCGGGTGCCTTCAACGAATCGTTCACTCCCAGTAAAGGTATCCAGATCCAGTGGCATGAACACTATTGGTTCGTTCGTGGGCATACTGAACTCCACGCGCACTTGTTCAATTCCTACCCCCGGTCGAAACGGGGTCCCAGGTCAGGAGAGGGGTGCGGAAACTTCTGCACGAAGCCTCTGCACCCCCTGATATTCCTCTTCCTGGTCCGGTGATGTCGGCAACCGGCCCAGAGTACCCGATGGTATCGTAGCATGAGACATGCAAAGCGTCAACGGTCTGAATGCACGGAATGGGCAGGATAGGCAGGATGGTCTGAACAGTCAGCATCATTTGAACAGGACGGGTATTCCATATGGTGCAGGAGTCGCTGGTCCCCATGTGTGCCCGTCTTTCCGTTGGTTCTGGTCTCCCTGGCAGGTAGCCCGGTGCTACTCTCTATAATAGAACGAGGCTTTCGCCACATCTGACATAGGCGGTAGCTCCTGATACCTCATGAGCATAGCGTATTGTTCCTTGCCCGATTACTTTCCCTCTGCCTCATCAAGCCGTTCCAACCCCAGGAGGGCATTCTCGTTGCCGGGGTCGAGTTCGAGCGTCTGTTCGAACATAGCGCGGGCTTCGCTCGGGCGATCGGTCTCCTCCAGGACATAGCCAAGGCCGAGATAGGGTTCGTAGTTGGTGGGGTTGAGTTCGATGCTCCGTCGGAAGTGGGTTTCGGATTCATCATAGGAGCGCTGGCGGTAGGTCGCCCACCCCAATCCCCGGTGCGCGTCGGCGTTGTCCGGGTTCAGCCCGAGCGCCTGGCGAAACTGTTCGGCGGCGGCTTCCATCTCTTCCTGGTTGAGGTAGGTCCACCCCATCCACTCGAAGACCTCGTCGTTGCGGGGAGCAATGGCGGCGGCCTGGTTGAGCACGTCAATAGCCCCTTCGTAGTCGGGCGGTTCCTGGAAGCGGTAGATCAGGTTCTTGCCGAGCAAGGCATCCACATTCGACGGGTCTATCT
>DAOTUF010000205.1:0-2110 GCA_034437495.1 Chloroflexaceae bacterium
CGGGGGGAGGAGGGGGGAACGCTCCCTTTCCCCGCCCCAGATGCGTCGGGGCCGGGTTGCACAGGCGTGAGGGGCAGCAGTCCGGACGTGCTGGCGCAGAACTGGAGCGCCCGCAGCAATCGTTGGTAGCCGCGCTCTTCAAACAGGTTGACACAGTGCAGGTGGCTCAACCGTTCGGGGATATCGCACGGCTCCAGCTTGAGCGGGATAACGTAGATAGCCCCTTCGGGTTGCTCGTCCGCCACATCAAGGGCGAGCTTGATTTCCTTCTGGACGAAGCCCGTCTGGTCGGTCGCCTTCTGCGAGAGACAGACAATGGCGACATCCGAATCCCGAACCACGCGGGGTATCTCGTGTCGCCAGTTTTGCCCCGGCAGCAGGTCTTCCTCATCCAGCCATGGCGCGACCCCGGCAGCGCGAAGTTGCTCATACAGGTGGCGCACGGCGGGTTTGTCCTGAGACGAGTGACAGAGGAAGACCCGCAGTCGGCGGGGCGTTTGTGGTGCTCTGGTCGCGGGCATCAGGCTTGTCGTTCCGTTCCTCCTGGTATTCCCCCCTCTGGCTCTATGGCTTCTCCTGGGCTACCTTCGATAGGGCCTGTTCGACCCGCTGATATTCCTCCTCAATCTGGGCGATACGTTCGGCGGCTCCTTCCATGCTCCCCGCCCGTCCGTTCGTCTCCAATTCCTGACAGATAGCCGAGAGATTGAGCGCTCCGAGTTGGGCGCTGCTCGACTTCAGCGAGTGCGCTGTTCTGGTGAGCAGGTCGACGCTGCTCTGGTCAACGGACTGGCGCAAATCTGTCAGGAGACGGGGCGTGTCTTCCAGGTAGGCATCAATGAGTTCGCGCAGGATACCAGGCTCATCATCTCCCAATGTCATTTGCAAGAGTTCCAACACTTCGTAATCAATCGGGGTTCCTTTTCCTTCAGGCTGCATCAACTTCTCCTTTCTCATCAAAGGGACAACGCTTTTCTGTTCACCGGCTCTCCGCAAGGCTCCCGCCAGTTCTGTCACCTGGACGGGCTTGCTGATATAGTCATCCATCCCCGCTTCCAGACACCGCTCGCGGTCTCCCTGCATAGCGTGGGCGGTCATGGCCACAATATAGGGTTGACGCTCGGCGGGCCAGGCCGTGCGAATACGGTGGGTAGCCTCCAGACCATCCATTTCGGGCATCTGCACATCCATCAAAACCACATCATACAGACGCCACTCCAGCACGTCCAGCACATCCAGACCGTTGGTGGCGACATCGGCGCGGTACCCCATTTTCTCCAGCATCCGGAGGGCGACTTTCTGGTTGACGACGTTGTCTTCTGCCAGCAAGATATGCAGCGGGCAGCGGCGGGCCATCTCGGGGTCAACCTTCGGCACGGCGATGGGCGAGCCTTTGCGTTCGTAGCTGTTTTCTCCTCCCGTTTGCCCCGACACCCCATCGAAAAGGCAGATCAACACATCGTACAGGTGGGAGGGTTTGACCGGTTTGGTCAGAAAAGCGGCAATCCGGCTCCGGGTCGTTTGCAGGGTGTTTCTGCCCGCTCCCACCGAGGTACACAGCACAATGGGGAGCGTGGTGGGGTCGCGGAATTCGCGTATCCGTGTGGCCAGCGTCAGGCCGTCCATCTCGGGCATATGCATATCGAGCAGCGCAACGTCAAAGGGCTGTCCCTTGCGTATCCAGCTTAGGGCTTCCTCACCGCTTGCCGTGTTGTGGGGGAGCATCCCCCAGGCTTGCACCTGCCGCACGAGGATATACTGGCCGGTCGAGCTATCATCGACAATCAGGACGCGGCGGCCCCGCAGCGAGGGGTTTGGTTCGCCGCGAGCAGAGGGGACCAGGCCGGGCACCGGGCGGGCGCAGAAGGTGAGATGGAAGGTTGACCCATGCCCCTCCTCGCTTTCCACCCACATCCTCCCGCCCATCATCTCGGCCAGGCGTTTGCTGATGGCCAGACCAAGGCCCGTGCCGCCGAATTTGCGGGCAGCCGAGGCGTTGACCTGACTGAACGACTGAAACAACCGGTCCCGGTGCTCCGCGGAAATCCCGATGCCCGTATCGCGCACGCTGATATGGATTTCGCAGCGGGGTTGGGGGTCGGGGGTCGGG
>DAOTUF010000206.1:0-5071 GCA_034437495.1 Chloroflexaceae bacterium
GGGATTCGCCCTTTTCGACACTGCTGCCGCGCCCGGTGAAGTTGACCGTCGTGGCCGAGAGCGCCCGCGCCGCCAGTTCAAACGAGATGCGCGTTCGCGTGCTCTCCTCGAAAAACATGTTGATGACGGTGGTGCCGCGCAAGGTGGGCACCTGCTTGATTTCGCGGGACAGGATTTCCTTCATGCTGTCGGCGGTTTCCAGCACTTCTTCAATCTCATCGCGGGTAAAATCATCCAGGTCGCAGACATGACGACGCCGATGGGGGTGCGATGCTGCGGTGGTCGTTGCTGGTTGGTTGGCGTGGGTCTGGTGCGGCATAGCCCACTTTACTCCTTCCTGTCTTGTTCGGCCTGCGGGTCCGGGCCGGGACGCCCGATGACCACTTCATCTGGGGTCCCGTCTATTTCGTGGAGACGAACATCTACTCGTTCGCTGCGCGAGGTCGGGACGTTCTTCCCGACAAAATCGGCGCGGATGGGAAGTTCGCGGTGGCCGCGGTCTATCAGGACGGCCAGTTGGATACAGGCGGGTCGCCCCAGGTCTGCCAGCGCATCAAGCGCGGCCCGAACCGTGCGCCCGGTGTAGAGCACATCGTCCACCAGCACCACCGTGCGCCCGGTGATGTTCTGGGGCAGGCTGGTCTTCTGCACGAGGGGGGAAGGCCCCCGCAGGCTCAGGTCATCGCGGTAGAGGGTGATATCGAGATGACCGACCGGCACGCTTTGCCCTTCAAAGTCGGCCAGCGTTGCGCAGATACGCTCGGCCAGCGGCACCCCGCGGCGGCGGATACCCACCAGGACAATGTCATGGATACCTTCATTGCGTTCGGCTATCTCGTGAGCAATGCGCACCAGGGCGCGGCGAATATCCTCGGCGCTGAGAATCTGCTTTTCACTCATGGACATAGGGATGGACATTGGAAACGCTGCTACTTTCTATGTGTTCAAAGGTACTCGAAAGTACGCTTCATTCACCTTTGAAATTCCTGCTTCGTTCTGCACGGCGCTCTCAAGCGAACGTCTGACACGCAGTCCACAGGCGTGTTTTACGTCCCGACGTAGCCACTGCCGGGGACGACCAGTTCAGGACTGGTAGCCTGGATTGGTGATCTGGTTGCTCTCGCCGGTCCGAATACGATGGAGGAGGCCATCTCGCGTCCACCCGCCCCAGGGGGCCTTTTTCATCGTGGGTAAGCGCAACCGGGCGGCTCTCATCGCCCATCATCGGCGCTCCAACATGCCTGGCTCTCGCGCTATTGGGGCCTCCGGGAGGCAAGTTCTCTGCATTCTGCTCCTTTCTTTGTGTGCATCCTGAGTACTCCTGTTCACTTTCAGGGGTATTTTGTGCCTATCTAGCTCTATCTCCCTTTGCGTGTTGCGTGAACGTGGCACAAAAAAACCCTGGTAAACGGGTGAGGCCAGGGACGGACGGTTCGCCAACAAGCAGGAAGGATAGCATGGGTGTGGGTCCTTCTCAGCCTCACGGGACTGGGTTAAAGGTCCTCCCCATTGTACCACGCTGTCCCCGGCGACGTCAATTTTGCTCCGTCTCTCTGCTTCATCCTGCATGCACAAAAAGACGTATTCAAGTGATTTTTCCTCCAACCTCCCCGGATTGTGACGTAGCCCGGGCAAATACCCATCAGGTATTGCAACCTCCCATCTTTCATGATACAATAAAAACCGTATCATCGGGCTTTCAAGTCAATGACCACCCACTAAAGCGGGTGGTTGGTGAAATAGTTGTATTTCGCCCCTAGATATCCATGCCACACACGATATCCTGGCGAAAACTCCAGGGCCGAGGCCTGGCCTTTAGACGCGAACCGTCCCGTTGGGGCCGGCTGTCTGAGAAACCCAACCCTACAGGGTTGGGCGGTGTTCTACCATCCCCCTGGTATTTCAGGGTACTCTATCCTTACTTTCCCGATGCTGGTTCTTTACTTTCCCGATGCTGGTTCTTTATCGCTGAATTTCTGGTCGTAGGAGAGGCCAATCATGGCAACAACAACCCTACAAGCGGTCTATGATCAAGCCCAACGATTGCTTGAAGAGAATGAGATAGAACGTGCTATCGGCCTAATCGAGCACCTTCTCGAACACTTCCCCGATAACCTCGAAGCGCATCGCCTTCTGGGGGAAGCCTACCTCATTGCCCGTCAGTTTGAGCAGGCGGAAGCAGCGTTTCGCCGCGTTTTGAATGCCGATCCGGAGAATATCCCGGCCCATGTTGGAATGGGAATTACCTTTGAGCGCCAGGGGAAGCTGGATCAGGCAATTAGCGAGTTTGAGCAAGCGTTGGAAATCAAACCTGACATGGCCGAACTGCGCACGCAACTCCTACGACTCTATGTAGATGCCTGGGGCAGCGAGCACGCGCAGTTGCGGTTGAGCCGACCTGGTCTGGCTCGTCTCTATGCCAAAGGGCATATGCTCCCCCAGGCCATCCAGGAATTTCGCAGCGTGGTGGCCGAACAACCCGACCGCTTTGATGCCCGCGTGGGACTGGTTGAGTCCCTCTGGCGGCAGGGTCAGGAAGAGATGCTCGTAGAGGTGTGCGAGGAGATGCTCACCGAACGCCACGATGTGCTCAAGGCTAATCTGCTGCTCGGGTATGTCAAACTTGCCGCGGGGGATTCTCACGGGGAACACTACTGGAAGGTGGCGCAGCAGCTCGACCCCTACCAGCATGTGGCCCTCGCTCTGTTTGGGGATGTGCCAGAAGATGCCCCGACGCCAGAAACCAGACTGCCCGAATGGAACGAGCTTGAATGGAGGCTGCGCCATGAGCAGGAGAAGCAGGTTGTCACCGCTCCCGCAGCCGAAGTGACCCGGGAAGCACCGGCGGCCATGCCTGCTGATGGTGCTCCCCCGACCCCAGTGAGCGATGATGATTTCCTCTCGCAACTCCTGGGGCTTCAGGGTGGGGTGGTTTCGGTGCCTTCAGAAGAACCAGTCGCCCCCTTCACCTTCCATGAACAGGCTGAGCAGGGCAATGGGGTAGAAGAGGCTCGTAGTCGCTCAATGCTCGATGTCAGGGAGGGTGGCGAGACCACGGCGGATGCGGCGGATGCGGCGGATGAGATGGGGATAGCGGAGGAAGTACAGCCATTCGATTTTTCCTTTGATATGGATGATATGGCTGATATCGAGCAACCACAGCCGTCCGCCACGGGTCAACCAACCGAAGAAGCAGCACCGCCGGCACCCGGGGAACGCATCTCTGATGAACCAGAAGTAACACAGATGAGTCCCTTTTCGCTCGAAGACCTGGACTGGAGCGATGAAACGATGGCTCCCCCTTCGCTCGAAAAAGCGGAAGAAAGACCAGAAGTCCCCCCGGTCTCTGAACCCCCCGAGCCACTGGCGGATTTCCCCTTTCTGGAGGGTGAACGAGAAGAGGAAGAAAGACCAGAAGACCTGCCAGAAGAGATGGAGCCATTCAGTTGGGATGTCGAGGACAAAGACCAGGGCCGGACAGACCCCTCCTCGTTGGCGGCACGGCCTTCAACCCCCGAAGCCGACCCCCACCCCACCGAACCCGGCGAACCTCTCGAACCGTTCGATATGGGGTCGCTGGATGATATGGGGTCGCTGGATGAGGACGAGTTCGCCGGGATCGAGCCGTTTGGTGCGTCGCCCACAGCGCCCGAAGCGCCCGAGGCCGTCGAGCCTCGTCAGCCTGTTCCCCCTGCGGAACCAGACCAACCCCTCGAACCGTTCGATATGGGGTCGCTGGATGAAGATGAGTTCGCCGGGATTGAGCCGTTTGGTGCGTCGCCCACAGCACCCGAAGCGCCCGAGGCCGTCGAGCCTCGTCAGCCTGTTCCCCCTGCGGAACCAGACCAACCCCTCGAACCGTTCGATATGGGGTCGCTGGATGAGGACGAGTTCGCCGGGATTGAGCCGTTTGGTGCGTCGCCCTCCGATGTTGCCGGGGAGGAACCTGCGGAAACGACGGATATGCCCGAACGCAGCGAAAAGAAGCCTTCGGATAGTTTCGCGGGTATTGACCCCTTCGACTGGTCAACCGATGCGATAGATGCGATGGAGGGAGAATCCTGGCAAGGAGAAAGCCAATCTTTTGACCGCGAGGGGATAGGCAGTTCTTTGCAACCGTTCTCCCTGGAAGATCTTGAACTGGGAAATGGGCCGGAGCAGGACGAAGTGACGCTTCCGCCTTCCCTCCAGCCATTCTCCCTGGAAGAATCTCCCCCCTTCCATCCCCCCACCCAGAGGCCACCAGATAGACCGGAGCCAGGACCGCCTGCCGCCGAGGAGGAAGCGGGACCGGATACGGGGGTCTATAGCTGGCAGCTCCCCTCATCCAAGCCGGGAACCGACTTTCTGCGCGAATCGCAGGCAGGTGAGCGGCAGGGAACGTCCATCTTCTCCAAGCTCAAGCAGCGACGACAGGAGCTTCCGCCCCAGGAAGAGCAACCCCTGTCAGCCGTATCCGTAGATGATGAAGAGGCGCTTCGGTTCTTCTCCGAAGACGATATCTCCCTTCGCACGGACGAAGACGAAGATGAGAGGGGAGAGGTTGTCCCAGAGCCGGAGGAGGAACCGTCGGGGGTTCTGCCATTCTCTCTGGGAGAACCGGAGCCTGCTTCCCCCGCCATGGGACTGGAGGAGCCAGAAGATCAGGAGAGCAAGGAAGCAGATTTCGCGCCCTTTGCCTTCGAAGAGTCCGGGTTCTCCTTCGAAGATGTGGAAGAGGCGGGAGAGGCCGACCAGGCGGCGGCAGAAGCAGCAGCGGAACCCTTTGAACCCTTTGCGATGCCCGAAGCGGAGGCAGCAGAAGCAGTGGACGAGCCGCCCCCCGCGGCAGCAACAGCGGAGGAGCCGGAGATAGCCCCGCTCTCCCTGGAAGAACTGGGTCTCTCTGCCGAAGAGATAGCCCTGCTCCAGCAGGAAGAGGGGACGGCAGGGGAAGAAATAGCCCCGCCGGAGAGCGAGAGCGAAGCAGAAGAACCAGACCTTGCGCCCTTTGCCTTCGAAGAGTCCGGGTTCTCCTTCGAAGATGTGGAAGAGACGGGAGGGGCCGACCAGGCGGCGGCAGAAGCAGCAG
>DAOTUF010000207.1:0-15455 GCA_034437495.1 Chloroflexaceae bacterium
TTTCCTGTCGTAAGGCGAAAAACCAGCACAGGACGACATGGTGGAACGTTTGGAGAACAGAAAGGAGGACGGCAGCGCTTCCTCCACCCGCTCAAGCAGGTGGTTTCCTGCGCTGCCATTTCTATGAATGGGGTAACTATTCCCTGAATCTGGGATGAGAGATGGGAAGTCATCTAAAAAACAAGGACGGAGGAAGGAACCGATGAGTGATACCAAAATGATGACTACCACGCTCAGCCGGAGTGAATTCGAATCATTCGTGCGGGAATCGGTACGTCGGGAAATGAAAGACCTGGTGCGGCAGGTAGTCCGCGAGGAACTGGCATATCTGCTCAAAGTATCCCCTCCAGCAGGTCCAGCAGGTGGAGACCCCTGGAATGACGAAGGTTCCGATGACCTGGAGGGTGATGAGGAACTGCTCAACGAGGTACTGGAGCAGATTGAGCGGGAAAAAACCAACCCGGCCCCTCGTATTCCCTGGGAGAAGGTCAAGGCAGAACTGGCACGAGCAGAGGCCGCCGGTGAGTTACCAGATTGAAACGGTCTCGGAGGCACTGGCAGAACTCAAAGCCCTCCCGTCTTACGTTCGGGCACAGGCCATTTCGCTCATTGACCAACTGGCGGATAACCCACGCCCACCGCGGGCCAAAGAACTGCGAGGGAAACCTGGCATTTATCGCATCTGGTTGGCCGGGCATTGGCGGATTGCCTACGAAATAGACGATGAGAATCAGTAGGTGACTATCCGTCGGATACGCCGCAAAGAAGGTATTGACTACGAAAGCCTGTGAACCGGCCCGGTCAAGCGGGTGGCCTGACCGGGCCGGTATGGGTATAACCAGCGGAGAAAGCGGAAGCGGTGTCAGAGGAACTTGCGACCCTACGCCAGACCATTTTGAGCGGGCAGTATACCGAAGCGCTGGCACTCATTGACGACCTGGATGAGATGAGCAAGAAGGCCGTCTTGCGGACCATCCGCTCATACCTCGTGCGGCTGATGAGCCACCTGGTCAAGAACCAGATGGAGCAGCGGTTAACCAACTCGTGGGCGGCGTCCATCCGCGGCTCGGTCATCGAGATACAGGATTTGAATCGGAAAGAGAGCGGCGTATCGTTCTACCTTCAGCCGGATGACTGGGCAGAATATGTGGACGAGGCGTTTGAGGACGCAGTGTACGAAGCGGCTGCCGAAGCCTTTGAGGGGGTCTATCGTCCGCCCCACTTGATGACCATGCTGGACCGGGAGCGTATCTGTCAGACCACGCTGACGATGCTTGCCGACACCTGCTCCCCCACCCGGCGGGAGCTTTCCGAACGGATCAACCACCGCCTGGGCGCGTTGCCCGGTGGTGATGCCTGGCAGAAGCATTGAAGAGGCGAGTACGAAGTTTCAGGAGTTGAGTTGAAGGAGCGATAATCTATGCCCGTGTTGCCCTCATACCTTGCGGCTTCACCCGATGGGGTGCCGTGGCTGACCCTGCTGATGCTATCCCCGCTGGTGGGGATACTCCTGGTCGGGTTCGCAGCGCTGATACGTCTGGATGACCACACCGTCAAAATCGGGGTGACGGCGTGGATGTTTGTGCCGATTGGTCTGGCCGCCATGGTCTGGGCAGGCTTCGACGCGACTGCGACGAGCGATGGGCAGGGAGTGGTACAATTTGTCGAGAAGATACCCTGGGTCCGGGCGGTGCGGGTGGACTACTTCCTGGGGGTGGATGGTATCAGCCTGCCCATGGTGCTGCTCACAGCGGTGATGGCTCCCGTGGCGGCGCTGGCCTCGTTCCGCCGAACCGACAATATCAAGGCGCACTATGCCCTGCTGCTGCTGCTCGAAGCGGCCATGCTTGGCTACTTCCTGGCGCTGGATTTCTTCTTCTTCTTCATTTTCTGGGAGTTCAGCCTGGTTCCCGCCTACTTCCTGGTGCAGGCGTGGGGGCGCGAAAACCGCCGCTATGCCGCCTTCAAGTTCTTCATCTACACCATGGCTGGCTCGGTGGCGATGCTGCTGCTGTTTCAGTTCTTCTACCTGGCAACGCAGGCCGCCGGTTTCCCCACCTTCGACCTGGTAGCCCTGGGCCGTCTGGGGCAGGGCTTGCCCGTGGAGGGTGTCCAGGGAACCTTACAGCAGATTATCTTTGCCTTTGCCGAGCAGTTGGGGATAACGAAGGCACTGGGAACCTCGCCGCTGCTCTACACCTCGGTGGCGTTCTGGGCGATTTTCATTGCGTTTGCGGTCAAGCTCGCGGTGTGGCCATTCCACACGTGGCTGCCGGACGCCTACGGGGAAGCGCCAATCGCGGGGTCCATTCTGCTCTCGGCGGTGATGAGCAAGATGGGGGCGTACGGGATGCTGCGGATTATGCTGCCGTTTGTGCCCGACGCCGCACAGTACTTTGCGCCGGTGATGGGGGCGCTGGCGCTGGTTTCGATTGTCGCGGGGGCCTTCGGGGCCCTCTCCCATGCCAGAGGCGATATCAAGCGGCTCATCGCCTACACCTCCATCAACCACATGGGGTATGTGATGCTGGCGATTGCCGCCGCCGCCGCGCTGCACGGCGAGGCCACGCAGGACAGCCGCGCCGTGGCGCTCAACGGGGCGATGATGCAGATGGTGGCGCATGGTCTTTCCACGGGCGGGTTGTTCTTCCTGGCCGGGGCGCTCCACCGCCGCACCCAAACCTACAACCTGGACGAGTTTGGGGGGTTGGCGTCGGTCATGCCTGCCTTCGCAGGGATTATGGGGACGATCATGTTTGCCAACCTGGGGCTGCCGGGGCTGGCGGGGTTTGTCGGGGAGATTTTCATCTTCCTCGGGGCGTGGGCCACGCTGCCGCTCTTCACCCTGCTGGCGACCATCGGCCTGGTAGTGACGGCGCTGGCGCTGCTGCTCATGTTCCTCCGTATCTTCTTCGGGCCGCTCAACCCGCGCTGGAACCACCTGAAGGGAGAGGACATGCACCCGCGGGCGTTGGAGTTCTGGGTAGCGGCTCCGCTGATTGCGCTGCTGCTGGTGCTCGGTGTCTACCCCGCGCCGGTGATGAACCTGACCAACGCGACAGCAACCGAGATGGTGAGTATCTTTATGCGGGCTTTTTCATGATAAGAGGCTCGCACACGTGAGGGTGGGTGATGGCAACAGCAACATACGCGGTCGAGCAGGGGTTGACCATTGACGAAAAGCCGTGGGAAGATATTGAGCTTCCGCCAACGGACCTCCCCTATGATGATGGAGACAAGATGGAATCACCATGGCACTTTCGAAACTCGGTCATGCTGGTTGCCAGCACGGTTGCGTCACGTGGTGGGAAGATGGACGATTGGTTTGTCGGGGCGAATATGTTCGTCTACTACAGCATGCAGCAGGTGCGCAACCAGGACTACCGCGGACCGGATGTTTTCATAGTGAAGGACGTGGATGGCACCCGCGAGCGTCTCTCCTGGATTGTCTGGGCTGAGGAGGGGCGCTATCCCGACGTGATTTTCGAACTGCTGTCGCGCAGCACAGAGCGGCAAGACCTGGGGAAAAAGAAGCGGCTGTATGAGCAAACCTTCCGGACCAGGGAATATTTCTGTGTGTCGCCGCAGGTCGAGCGGCTCATGGGGTGGCGTCTGAAGGACGCGGCGTATGTTCCCATCGAGCCAGACGAACGGGGGTGGCTCTGGAGCGAAGAACTCCAGGTATGGGTTGGCCCGTGGGAAGGGGACTTTCTTGTTCAGTCAGGAAGGTGGCTCCGTTTCTATACCCCCGGTGGCGACCTGGTGCTCCTCTCCGACGAAGCGGCGCTCCAACAGGCACACCAGGCCGAGGAGCGGGCACGCCAGGCCGAAGAACGCGCCGAAAAACTGGCGGCTCTGCTGCGGTCGGCAGGCATGGACCCCGAAGCATAGCCCGTCTCCCTTCCAGGAGCACAGGGAACCCATCCTGTGCTCCTGTCCCTTTTCCTCCCTCCCCTGCTCTCCTGACCTGCCCTCCATCTCTCTCTCTTTGCTTGCCGATGATCAGCAACATTTCCCATTTCAAGGTGCCAATTTTGAATATCCCATTTACCCTTTCAAAAAGGGGTAAAAACAGGTTTTCCGAATGGATTTTCTGGTCTCAAGGCGGCATTACAAAGGGAAAAAGCAGATTCAGCGCTTGACAATCACGCATTGCTATGATATCTTGCATCGCAGACACCAGGGAAAAAGCGCCTGATTGCGCTACAAAGCCCAATGGTCGACTTGTTCTGAAAAAGTACAGACAGGAGGATTTGGAATGCAAAAGACGGAATTTATCAAGGCAGTCGCAGAGAAGGCCGGAGACGGCATCTCTCAGAAGCAGACCAAGCAGGTGATTGAGGCCGCCATCAATGTGATTACGGAGACGCTTCAGAAGGGGGAGAAGGTAACGCTGACCGGTTTTGGGACCTTCGAGGTTCGGAACCGCCAGGAGCGCGAGGGCGTCAACCCTCAGACGCGTGAGCGAATGATTATCCCGGCGACCCGGACCCCCGGCTTCAGTGCCAGCAGTACCTTGAAAGATGCAGTGAAGGAAACGGCATGAGGCGGGTTCGTGATGAGGGATGAAGGGGGGAGACCCCTTCCCCCTCCTCCTATTCCTTATTCTCGCTACGCGTGACCTGACACTTGGCGGCGATGTCCCACGCTCCGTGCGTGTTCCCGGTCAGGTCACACTCTTCGACTTTGCCTCCGCCCCGCGGAAGCACGCGGATGGCCTGGGAACCGTTCTGGTTGATGCGGCAGCGGCGAATGACCGGGGTGCTCCCCTGCCCGATGCTGATGCCCGTATCGAAATTGCCCAGAATGGAACACTTTTCAAGGGTCCCTTCGCCATGCTCGAAGATGAAGACCCCGCGGTGTTTTTCGTGGTGGATACGGCAGCGGCGGAGGAAGGGGTCTCCGCCCTGCGTGATCCCCACCCCCGCCTTGGAGTTGCCAAAGATGTTGCACCCTTCCAGGGTGCCTTCCCCCTTGTCGTAGACGTAGACCCCGTAGCCATTCACCTGGTCGTGGATGCGGCACAGGCGGATGAAGGGGTTGCCCTGGCGGTGGATGCTCACGCCCGCCCGAACATTGCCGAAGATATCGCAGCTTTCGATCAGCCCGGCCCCCTTTTCGGTGACATAGACCCCATCCCGCTCGCCGTGGTGGATTTTGCAGCGGCGGATGATGGGGTTGCCAATCTGACGGATTTCAACCCCCGCCCCGGCATTGCCGAAGATATCGCAATCTTCCACTACGCCCTGCCCGTGGTCATAGACCAGGACTCCCCCACCCCTGCTGTCATGGATCTGGCAGCGCCAGATGACCGGGTTGGCGTTGGAGCCGTGGATAGCAATGCAGGCCAGCGTGTCGGAGGAAAGGTCGCACTCTTCCAGCACCAGCCGGCCCGTGGGGATATCCACCGTGACATACTCGCGCTGCTCCAACCCCGCCCGTCCGCGCAGGGTCAACCCGCGCACCAGCGCATACTCGGTCTGCATCACCAGACAAACGGAGGTCGTGCTTTCGATGAAGATATCTTCTCGCGGCCCATCGCCAATGATTTCAACCGAACGGTCAATGACCAGATGCTCGCGGTAGACCCCGGGACGTACCAGGATACGGGTGCCCGGCCCGGCCCTGGTGATGGCCTCTCCGATGGTCCGATAGTTCCCGCCGCCCTCTTTGGCCACGACCACCACCGGCAGCGGCAGGCGGGCTTCTGGTAGCCCCGGCGATGGCGTCTCGGCAACGAGCCGCTTGCGCTCCACGATGGGGAGGGTGGTTTGCCCGCTGCTATCCAGCAACAGGCTGTTGCCATCTTTGCCCCCCGGCCCATCCCCCCCCGAACTGTAGACCATCTTGAGAGCGGTGCGCATTGCGCGGGCATTGGCAAAGCGCTGCTCCAGACTGTGGGACATGGCCTGATGAAGAATGACCGCAATGGCAGGGGGTATCTGGGGGTTCAGTTCGTTGGAGGGACGGAGGGGGTCTGTCTGCTCGCTCAGGACGGAGGCGGCGCGGGTGAGTGCATCGGAAGGGGCTTTGCCCGTGAGCAGGTGGTACAGCGTGGCCGCCAGCGAGCAGAGGTCGCTGCGAGGGTCGCTATCGGTGCCCTGTATCTGCTCCAGGGGCGCATACTCCGGGGTCAGGATACGGACGTTCCGCCCGGCCCCGTCCGCAGCATAGATCATCTGGGAGCCTTTGGCCAACCCGAAGTCGAGCAGAATGACGTCCCCGCGGGGGTTCAGCTTCAGGTTGCGCGGCTTGATGTCGCGGTGAATGATGGGCGGCTTCTGCGAATGAAGATAGTCGAGAGCATCGAGCAACTGGTCAGCCCAACGCAGCACATCGGAGATAGGGAAGCGCTCGGTTTCATTCATGAGCATGGTTCCCAGGTCGTCCCCGGAGATGTATTGCATCACCAGGAACTTGTCATCGCCCTCGGTGAAGTGGTCACTGACCACCGGCAGGGCCGGGTGTTGCAGGCTCGCAAGCAGACAGGCTTCGTTTTCGAATGCCTCACGCAGGTGCGGGCTGCGCACGGTGGTTTGTTTGAGCGCCACCGTGTTGCCCAGGCGCTGGTCAATGGCCTTGTAGACGGCTCCCATCCCGCCGCGCCCGATCAGTTCAATGATAATATAACGATTCTGAAGAATGACATTGGGTGAAAGAGGCATCGCTTACTCTCTATTTCCACTTCCCAGGACGAAGCCCCCTTCTTCAACCGACCAGGCTCCCCCGGCGTTGCCCGTCAGGTCGCTCTCTTCGACATTCCCCGATCCCTGCTGGTGAACCATGATGCCAAACCGGGTATTTCGATTGATGGTGCAGTGGTGGATGGTCGGGTTGCCCTGTTGTCTGATTTCAATGCCCGAACTCACGTTGCGGACGATATGGCTTCCTTCGATGGTGCCGGTGGCCTGCTCTTCGACCAGGATACCGACCTGCTTACTATCGTGGATGTGGCACTGGCGGATGATGGGGGTGCTCTCGCGCACGATGCGGACCCCCACACCGCCACTGTGGGAGATGTCGCACCCTTCGATGGTGCCGGCTCCCTGTTCGAAGACCAGGATACCGCACTGCTTCTCGTGGTGGATGGTACACCGCCGCAGGAGGGGATTGCCGCCCTGGGTGATACCAACCCCGGCCCTGGCATTCCCGAAAATCTCGCACTCTTCGATGATGGCGGGGCCTTTGTCGCTCACGTAGAGGCCATATCCGCTGCGGTGGTCGTGCAGGCGGCACCGTCGGATGATGGGGGTGCTCTCCTGACGGATGACCACCCCGGCCCGTCCATTGTCAAAAAGGTCGCACTCTTCCAGCGTGCCGGCCCCCTTCTCGCTCACCGAAACGCCATCCTGTTTGCCTTGAAAGACCCGGCACCGCCGCACAAAGGGGTTGCCCTGGCGCATGATGCCGATGCCCACCCCCGCGTGGCCGGAGATGTCGCACTCTTCGATGGTACCGCGGCCCTGGTCGTAGACCAGGATGCCGCTGCCGGTGCTGTCGTGGATGGTGCAGCGCCAGATGACCGGGTTGGCGGCTTCCGTATGGATGGCGACACAGGCGGTCGTGGAGGACGAGATGTCGCAGGATTCCAGGATGAGCCGTCCCTGAGCGATGTCTACCGCAAAGATGGTATGCTCCACTGCGCCGGCCACGGCCCGCAGGGTGAGGTTTCGCACCACAGCGTAGTCGGTTTGCATCTGGATGGCGGGGACGCCGGTGCTCTCGATGACGATGTCGCCCACCGGACCGTCGCCCGTCAGGTCTACGGTCCGGTCGAGGATGAACCCTTCTTTGTAGTGGCCGGGGCGCACGAGGATGTGCGCTCCGGGGGGAGCTTGCATCACAGCTTCGCCAATGGTTTTGAAGTGCCCCTGCCCCTGCTGAGAGACAATCAGGGTGGCATGGGGAGGGAGAGCGGGCGCGGCTTCTGCTGGTTCTTCGTCGCGGGCCTGTTCGGGACCTCGGGCAGGCGGTTCGGGCAGGGGAGCGCCCGTCTCGGCTCCGGCGGAACTGGTGGAGCCGGAGGTCACAATCGTCTGCTGACCGCTGCTGCCCCCCTCTTCGCTGCTGGCTTCCTTGCTGCTGCCCGGTTTCTGAGATTGGACGACCATCCGGAGGGCGGTGCGCATGGCCGATGCCGTAGCAAAGCGGTGAGCACGTTCCTGCTCCATGGCCTGGTGGAGCACGGCAGCCACGCCCTGGGGGATGAGGCGGTTGCTCTCGTTGGCGGGGCGGAGGGGGTCAGGTTTGTTTTCCAGCCGCGCAGCCAGACGGGTCAGGGCGTCGGGCGGGGGGTGGCCGGTCATCAGATGGTACAGCGTGGCAGCCAGCGAGTAGAGGTCGCTGCATGGCTCCGTCCCGATACCCTGGATTTGCTCCAGGGGAGCGTAGCTCTGGGTGTAGGCCCGCACGCTGTGGTAGGTGGCAAAGCGGGTCTGGTCTACGGCTCCCTTGGCCAGTCCAAAATCCAGCAGCTTGATTTCTCCCCGCGAGGTGAGTTTCAGGTTTTGCGGCTTGATGTCGCGGTGGATGACCGGCTCGTCCTGGTTGTGGAGGTAGGTGAGCAGGTCCAGAAGTTGGTCGGCCCAGCGCAGGATCCATATCTGGGCGTTGGCCGTGCGGAACCTGGTGCTCTCGCGCTCGACCAGGGACCCCAGGTCTTCGCCGGGGATGTATTGCATCACGAGAAATTGTTCCTGGCCTTCTTCGAAGTAGGCGTGCATGCGGGGGAGCGCCGGGTGCTTCAGGCGGGCCAGCAAGAAGGCTTCGCGCCCGAAGGCTTTGCGCAGGTGGGGGTCGCGGGTGAGCGCCTGTTTCACCGCGACCACGCTCTTTTCCTTGTCGCGGGTGTCCGTTGCCTGGTACAGGGCGCTCATCTCACTCTGAGAGATAAGCCGCTTGATGCGATAGCGTTGGTGCAGGAGGGTTTCAGGTTGGAGTATCATTCGTGGCCTACCGTCAAGTATTCACGCAGTGTTTCAATCATGGCCGGGCTGATGCCGCGGATGTTCTGCAACTCTTCGACCGATGCAAAAGCCCCGTGGGTGGTGCGGTGGTCAATGATGCGTTGGGACAGGACCGGGCCGATGCCCTCCAGGGTTTCGAGGTCGGCACGGGTGGCAGTGTTGATATTGACGACCGCAGCGGCGGGAGCCGGGGAGGATTCCGGGGATGGGTTGGTGGCGGTCTGCTGAACCAGGTCCGGGTCCAGACCCGGGGCCGGGGCCGGAATCGTATCTGCGATATGGATGGGCGAGAGCGTTCGTCTTTCGGGCGAGGCGGGGTCCTCGCGGCGCGGGATGAAGAGGTGCTGCGCATCTTCAAGGGGGGCCGCAAGGTTGACCCGGGTCCGGTCGGCCCGGTCGGTCAACCCCTGCGCCGCCATCACCACGTCGTAGACCCGGGCACCGGCGGGCATACGGTACACATCCGGGCGGTGGACTTCTCCAGCGATGGAGACGACGAGGGGGGGCGGTTCTTCCGCACGGGGGATGTGAATGTGCTGCGCGTCCTCGATGTGGGCCGCAAGGTTGGTCTGTTCCTGGTCGGCCTGGTCGGTCAACCCCTGCGCAGCGACGACCACATCGTGGACGCGGGCGTCGGGGGGCATAGTGTAGACGCCCGGCTGATGCACTTCGCCAGAAATATAGACAATCTTTTCGGCGGGGGAAAGCGCGAGTATCCCCCCCGCTTCCCGCACCCTTGCCCCACCATCAGGCGGTGAGGCGGCGGGATGGGGCATATGCGAAGGGGAAGAAGGGGAAGAAGGGGAAGAGGTGGTCATCAAGCGGGTGGTGACGACCCCTAGCCCGATGGTGAAGACCAGGATGAGCACGACCAACAGACGAGCAGGCCGTTGCTGCACGCTGGCAGATGGTTGCATGGTGGTGCGTTCCCTTTCCCTACAGAGGCTCATATGACTCCGTATAAATTATATCATAGCCGGGCGCAGCCTGGTGGAAATGTGGTATACTGGCGGCTATGATACGAGCAGAAAAACCCACAAACCAGAATCAGGACCATGACCAGCACCCCGGTCATGATGAACCCCCGACAGTCGGCCGGTTTGGTCGCTACGGGGGACGCTATATGCCGGAGACCCTGATACCATCGGTGTCCGCGCTGGAAGAGGCATACCAGGCGCTCCGCGACGACGCGGACTTCTGGAACGAGTTCAACCACCTGAATCGAACCTATGTCGGTCGGCCCACCCCGCTCACCTTCGCCCAACGCCTGACGGAGCACAGTGGTGGTGCGCGTATCTACCTCAAGCGGGAGGACCTGGCCCACACCGGGGCCCACAAGATCAACAATGCCCTGGGGCAGGGGTTGCTCGCAAAGCGCATGGGCAAGCAGCGCATTATTGCCGAGACGGGCGCGGGCCAGCACGGAGTCGCCACAGCAACGGTGTGTGCGCTGCTTGGCCTGACGTGTGTGGTCTATATGGGCGAGGATGATATGGCCCGCCAGCGCCCCAACGTGTTCCGCATGCGGTTGCTCGGCGCAGAGGTGCGCAACGTGAGCAGCGGAAGCCGCACGCTGAAGGATGCCATCAACGAGGCCCTGCGCGACTGGGTGACGAACCCCGAGAGCTACTACCTGCTCGGGTCGGTGCTCGGCTCCCACCCCTACCCCACCATGGTGCGCGACTTCCAGAGCATCATCGGGCGCGAGGCCCGCGAACAGATGCAGGAAGCCACCGGTGCCCTGCCTGACCGGGTGATTGCCTGCGTGGGGGGAGGCTCCAATGCCATGGGTATCTTCCACGCCTTCCTGGGCGATGAGGGGGTGGCCCTGTGCGGGGTGGAGGCCGGGGGGCGCGGGCGGAGCCTGGGCGACCACGCGGCTCGCTTCTTCGATGCCCGCGTCGGGGTGCTCCAGGGAACCTTTTCCTACGTGCTCCAGAACGACGACGGGCAGATTGCGCTCACGCACAGTATCTCCGCGGGGCTGGACTACGCCAGCATCGGACCGGAACATGCCTGGCTGCACGACACCGGGCGGGCCAGCTACACCAGTGCCAGCGACACCGAAGCGCTCGACGCCTTCCAGAAGCTTTCGCAGCTTGAGGGTATCATTCCGGCTCTGGAGAGCGCCCACGCCGTTGCCGAGGCTATCAAGCAGGCCGCGACGATGCGCCCCGACCAGTCCATCCTGGTGAACCTGTCGGGACGCGGCGACAAAGATATCTTCACGGTGGCGGATGTACTGGGAGCGCAGATTTCATAGTCCCCGCTCCCGTCCTACGCTTTCACCACCTGGGGAACGTATTCGGTGCGTGGGTGGTAGATGCTCTTCAGGCTGGTAATGAACGCCTGCCGGATGCGGACCAGGTCGCGGAGTGTGAGCGACGTGTTGTCGAGTTGGCCGCTGCGGACCCGGTCATCAATGATACTGTTGACCAGTTGCTCAATCGTCTGGCTCCCGCCTGCGCCTGCGCCTGCTCCTCCTTTCTGGCCATTCCCGGCCACCCCCGATGCTACCAGTTTGCCATTCTGCACCTTGGCCCGCACCGTGGCTTCGACGGAGTCCGCCAGCATGAGAATGCCTTGTTCGCGGGTCCAGGGTTCGGGGCCGGGGTAGCGGAAGTCCTTCGGGTTGACCGTATCGTGCTGGCGGAGCGCCAGTTGGTAGAAATGGCCGACCAGTCCCGTGCCGTGGTGCGTGGCGATGAAATCGACAATCTGGTCGGGCAGGCCGGCTGCGCGGGCCATCTTGATGCCCTCCCGCACGTGGTCAATGATAATTTCTGCGCTGGTATGGGGGTCAAGGTCATTGTGGACGTTTTCTCGCCCCATCTGGTTATCGGTGAAGAAGAACGGACGTAGCGTCTTGCCAATATCGTGGTAGTAGGCTCCGACCCGCAGCAAGAGCGCGTCGGCCCCCACCACATCCGCTGCGGCTTCGGCAAGGTTCGCCACGGCGATGCTGTGGTAGTAGGTGCCGGGGGCTTCGTGGATAATCTTTCGCAGCATGGGCTGCGCCGGGTGCGATAGCTCCATCAGCTTGAGCGGCGTGACTACCCCCGCGATGTTCCCCACGATGTTGAACAACCCGAGCGAGAGAATCGCCGACAACCCCCCATTCATCCCGCCGAAGAGGAGCGTCATCAGGAGTTCGTCCATACACAGACCGCCGGTGTTGAACATACAGAAGGCCATCTGCGTCATGGTCGTCATGGCGGCAATCCCTATCCCCGCCAGCAGGAAGGTCAAGGAACGGTCGGCCCCGCGCACGGCAAAGACGGCAATGGTGCTCCCCGCCATCATCGTGACGGTCATCGAGAGGGCAGCGTCGTCGAGCACGCCCACCACGATGCTCAGGAGCATGGCCGACGAGAGCGCAATGGGGAGATTGAAGACCACCGCCAGCACGAGAATGGTGGTGGAGAGCGGAAAGGCGTAGGCCCGGTCGGGCCATACCGACTGGAACAGTCGGGCAAGGATGGCCGTCATCATGAGGGCAATGATAATGACCAGCAGGGGGCGGGGCTGGCGGATGATGTCCTTCTGGAGAAAGGCCAGATAGAGCATGAAGATAAGCGCCAGCAGCCCGCTGAGCACGCCCACCCCCACCAGCGAAAGCCCGTTCAGGCGACGGGGAAGAGCGCCGGTCGCACGGGCCTGCTCGATGATTTCCGGCGTCACCAGGTCGCCTTCCCGCACGATGTTGGCCCCGGCCTGGATATTCACCCGCACTGGCTCAACCTCTTCGCGGGCTTCTTTTTTGCGTTCCTGGGTGGCTTCCGCATCCAGGACCCGATTCACCCGCAGGAAGGTCGAGATAAAGGACGAAACGAGATCCTGCTGTGGTTGGGGGAGATAGTTGGTCCAGGAGGGGAGCACCACCTCCCGAATCTGTTTCAGGTTTTTTTCGGTCAGTTCGTAGTCATACCGCTCCATCACCCGGTCGTAGAGACTGAGGGTCTTCTTGCGAACATTGTTCCACTCTTCGTCGTCCAGGGATATGACCATCTCGGCCAGGGTGCCCGACAGCACCCCCGTGGCCTCGGACAGTTCCGTGAGCTTTTCCAGTTCTTCGTCATCGCTCAAGGTCGGGTCGGTGTGAACGCTGGTGATGGTCGTCAGCAGGTCATCAAGCTGCGTCCGTTGTCTCGACGGCAGTTCAAAATCAACCGTGTAGACAAAATTTTCTGGCTGCGCTTCGGCCTGCGCCCGTGCTGCCGCGGTCCGCACTTCGCTGATATATTCGGCGCTGCGCCGGGCCTGGAGACTGACCGGACTGGGCATACCGACTTCGAGTGCCCCCGTATCGTTGGGCAGGTGCAGCGCCATGGCAGCCCACAACCCCATCGTGAGGAGCAAGCCGGTCAGGAATACGCGGTAGCGATACCACCAGGGTGGTGGCTGGTCTTTCGGTTGCATTTTTCCCTTCATCTCAGAAGCCTTTCCCACTGGGTTTCTGGTTCTCTGGGCTTCACTTTGGTTCGCGTTCACAGGTGGACGCGACGGGGGAACACCCGCTGTTTTTCGGCGGCGATGATGGCCCGTATCTGTCCGACGGCTTCGTCCAGCCGGTCTTCGTGGTTGACGACCACGTAGTCGAAGCCCGGGACCTGAGCAAGTTCCTCCTGCGCCAGGGCCAACCGTCGCTCGATTTCTTCGGGGGAGTCGGTCCGGCGCATGGTCAGGCGGTGGCGCAGTTCATCCAGAGAACCGGGGGCAATGAAAATCATGACCGCTTCGGGGGCAATGCGCTTGATGGTCGCGGCTCCATCTACATTGATCCGCAGAATCGTATCACGCCCGCTCTCCAGCGCCCGGCGCACGTCGGATCTAGGAATCCCGCGGTAGTGCCCATAGACGACGGCCCATTCGAGCAGTTCTTCCTGCGCAATCATCGCTTCAAACTCGTGCTTGCCGACGAAGTGGTAGTCAATGCCTTCCACTTCGCCGGGGCGTTGGGGACGACTGTTGAAGGTGACAACAAAATGGAAGGGAAAGCCCAGTTCCCGCATGCGCATCAGGACCGAGTCCTTCCCCACCCCCGATGGGCCAGAGAGCACGACCAGGAGCGGCACGGGGGGGCTTCCATCAAGAATCGGGTTGGTGCATGGATTCGTCATGAGTGATGTGTGGTATCCTTATGATATATTGGTATACGTGACCCTGTGGATCCTTACTGACGCTGACCTCGACGTTGACACTGACGCTGACATTGACGGATGATCGAATAGATTCCCATGTATTTTGATGCTTTGACGCTGGCAGCCGTGACAGACGAGCTTCGGGCTACCATCCTGGGTGGGCGCATCCAACGGGTGCTGCTCCCCGATGCCCTGAGCATCGGCCTGGAGGTCTATGCCCATCGACAGCGCTCCCAGGTGCTTGTCTCGGCTCACCCGCAGTTTGCGCGGGTCCACCTGGTCCGCGGGAAGCTCTCCCGCGGGATGGAGCAGGCCACGCCTCTGCTGCTGCTGCTGCGGAAGTATCTTGATGGGGGCCGTATTGTTGCCATTGATCATCCTCCCCTGGAACGAATCGTGATCCTCACTGTCAGTATAGTCAAAGAGGCCGAGTCATGCAACTCCCCCGGGGAGTCCCCGGTGACGGGCGAGGCGGCGGAGCCGTCCAGCAGCCTGGTGGAACGGCATATTCGGCTGGTGGTCGAAACCATGGGCCGGTGGAGCAACATTATCCTGGTAGATGAGGGGAACGTCATTCTGGAGAGCATCCGGCGGGTCAACGCGCAGATGAGCCGGCGGGTCATCCTGCCAAAGTTCCCCTATGCGCTTCCGCCTCCTCAGCACAAGCGCGACCCTGCGACTGCGACCGCGGGGGAGATGAATGACCTGATTGCCCGCGAGCCAGACCTGACCAGGGCGCTGGTGGGGGGCTACGGGGGCATATCCCCGCAGGCGGCGCGGGAGGTGGTGCATCGGGCGGCCCGGCGCACTCCGCAGGAGCCACCGGTCGTGGCGCGGCACCCCGGCAGCGCGGAGCAGGTTTCGCTGCGGGCGCTGGCGGACTGTTTGCGCGACCTCTGTACGGATTCGTGGGAGCCGTCGCTGGTGCTCAACGCGCCTGGAGATAGAGATGGGGATGGCGATGGGGACCCAGAAGAACCGCAGGCATACGCTCCCTACCGCATCACCCACCTTGCGGGAAGCCAGCCGCAGGCCAGTATGAGCGCGGCCCTGGAAGCGTTCTATGCGGCCCGTCAGGATTTGACCGCGCACCAGCAGCGGCGCGAGGCCATCCAGGAGTTGCTTGGCGCGGCCCGTGGCCGGCTGGTGCGCCAGCTTGACCAGCTTCGCACGGAAGCGGAGCGCACCCGCAGCCTGGACCAGGTGCGGTGGGAGGGGGAGATGATCTATGCCTTTCTGCACACGATAGCACCCGGTCAGGAAACGCTGGAGGTGGAGGGAGCCACGATTGCCCTGGACCCCGACCGCACCCCCGTCGAATGTGCTCAGGCGCGGTTTCGGCGCTACG
>DAOTUF010000208.1:0-2821 GCA_034437495.1 Chloroflexaceae bacterium
GGGGGGGAATTCTTGAGTGCCGCGAAGATGCCGCGGCGTACCAGGTTGCAGCGCGTGACCACCAGGAATGGGGACGGAGGAAGCGGTTCGAAGCGGGATGATGGAAGCTCAGAGAGGGTGTGCAGCACCTCCCGCAGGGGCGTGCTCTCTTTGTTGATGATGGCCTGGCGCAGCGCCACCAGAAGACGGTGGAGAAACGCTTGCTGCTGTTCTGGCGAAAGCTGTGAATAGATCGTGTCACCCTGTTGAAACGACGCATGGAGCGTCCCGGTAAATTGGTGAGACTGTGATTCAAGGCACTGCAAGGATGAATACCTGACTGCTGTGCCCGCTGTCATACCCATGGGTTCATTCCCCTCCCCTGGTATCGTGCCGCTTTTTGGCGCTCTTCTGAAATTGTATCTACAATGATACCACAGGGGGAGGGGCCATGGGAACGGAAAAAGTAAAATTTTCATGAAGAATATTCCGTCCCTCCAGTCGGTCTTCTCCCCCCACCATGCGCGGAAAGCCCGAAAGTCAGGTCGCCACCCGGTGGTTTCTTTCTGGCTTGACGATGAGGTAGCATTGAAGTACAATCAACCCGTTGCCTTAGAGGTAGGGGTCGAAGCAAAGAGAGAACAGAGGGCGAATGATGCAAAACGAGGGTCGGAGACGAGTCATTATCGAAGGGGTGAAGCCGCAAATTGACGGAGGACGTTTTGCTATCAAGCGGACGGTGGGTGAGCAGGTCATGGTGGAGGCCGATATCTTCACTGACGGGCACGATGCTATCTCCTGTGCGCTGTGGTACCGCAAGCAGGGAACATCCCACTGGTCGGAAGTATCGATGAATTTCATGGTCAACGACCGCTGGAACGCCGCGTTTACCGTCACGGAAATCGGACGCTATGCCTACACGTTCGTCGGGTGGGTTGACCATTTCAAGACCTGGCGAGGGGACTTGCAGAAACGGGTTGATGCCGGGCAGGATGTTACCATTGACCTTCAGATAGGGGCAAACTTGATAGAAGAGGCCAGCACCCGCGCCACCGATGATGACGCGGCCTGGCTGCGGGCGCAGGCCAGCACCCTGCGCAGTACCGAAGAAAAAGCCCTGCACAAAATCACCGTGGCGCTGGACGAACAGGTCGCCCGGCTGATGGGGCGCTACCCCGACCGCCGCTTTGCCACCACCTATGATCGGGAGCTTGAGGTGGTGGTCGAACGCGAACGGGCCCGCTTCAGTGCGTGGTACGAAATGTTCCCCCGCTCCTGTGCGTCGGTTCCGGGCGAACACGGGACCTTTCAGGATTGCGAAGAGCGCCTGCCCCACATCGCTGGAATGGGCTTCGATGTGCTCTACCTTCCACCCATCCACCCCATCGGAACCTCGTTCCGGAAGGGGAAGAACAACACCCTGACCGCAGATCCAGACGACGTGGGAAGCCCCTGGGCCATCGGGAGCGCCGAAGGCGGGCACACCGCGGTCCACCCCCAGTTGGGGACGCTGGCAGACTTCCGCCGGCTGGTCGAAAAGGCCAGAGGGTATGGGATGGACGTGGCGCTTGACATCGCCTTCCAGTGCGCTCCCGACCACCCCTACGTCAAGGAGCACCCGGAGTGGTTTCGGATGCGCCCCGATGGAACTATCCAGTATGCGGAGAACCCCCCGAAGAAGTACCAGGATATCTACCCCTTTGACTTCGAGACCGAGGCATGGCAGTCATTGTGGGAAGAGTTAAAAGGGGTCTTTCTCTTCTGGGTCAAGCAGGGCGTGACCATCTTCCGCGTGGATAACCCCCACACCAAACCCTTCTCCTTCTGGGAGTGGGTCATTCGGGAAATCAAGCAGGACCACCCGGAGGCCATCTTTCTGTCAGAAGCCTTCACCCGCCCGAAGGTGATGTACAACCTGGCAAAACTGGGCTTTACCCAGTCGTATACCTATTTTACCTGGCGCAATACCAAGTGGGACCTGACCCAGTACCTCACCGAACTGACCCAGACCGACGTGCGCGAGTTCTTCCGCCCGAACTTCTGGCCCAACACGCCCGACATCTTGAATGAGTACCTCCAGGTCGGAGGGCGACCCTCCTTTATGATTCGCCTGGTGTTGGCAGCCACCCTGGTAGCCAACTACGGCATCTACGGCCCCGCCTTTGAGCTATGCATCAATACGCCCAGAGAGCCGGGCAGCGAAGAATACCTGGACTCCGAGAAGTACGAATTGAAGGACTGGGACCTGGAAAGTCACCTCAGCCTCCAGCACTTCATCACCCAGGTCAACCGTATTCGGCGGGGGAACCCGGCCCTCCAGAGCGACTGGAGCCTGCGCTTTCACCATACCGATAACGAACGGATTCTTTGCTACAGCAAGCAAAATGAAGAATGCACCAACACGATTGTCGTGGTCGTGAGCCTGGACCCCTACTACACCCAGGCCGGATGGCTGGACCTTCCGCTGGAGGAACTGGGGTTTGACCCTGGCCGGTCCTACCAGATGCACGACCTGCTGAGCGATGCCCGCTATCTCTGGCATGGTCCCCATAACTACATCGAACTGCACCCGTACCACGCTCCGGCCCATATCTTCCATGTGCGGCGGCATATCCGGACTGAGCACGACTTTGATTACTATATGTAGGGGCAAGGGGAACTATCCCCCTATCCCACCAGTGATAGGTGATGAGGAACAGGCCGTTCCAGAACGGGTCATACCCCGCACTGACTGAAGTCAGGCGGCTTGCACGCTCCGGCGAACAGGCCGAGGTATGACCAGACCTGGCCTTTCGAGGCTCCGTTCAGCCGGTCACGATACCCTGGGGTGCGCGAGCCAGCC
>DAOTUF010000209.1:0-18425 GCA_034437495.1 Chloroflexaceae bacterium
GGTCGGTGAGCGCTTCCATTCGCGCCTCTTCCGACTTGAGTGCGGCAAAACGTGAGATAGCCCGGCGGAGGTTGTCCCCCTGACACCGCGGACAGGTCAGCCCATCCGGGTCGCGAAACCCTCGAACGAGCTTCTGGAAGCGACCGCGGCAGTCTCCACACACATATTCATAGATTGGCACCTCTACCCTCCTCCTGCTTCAACACCATCAGACCTTCGTTCCCGCTCCCCCCTCGCGGAGGTTCTTGATAGCCCTCGGCAGCCGGGCCAGCACATCACTTGCCAGGGTCCCGGCCTCGCCCAACTCCTCCCGCACCAGCGCTCCCGCCGCCGCGTGGAGAAACACCCCGAGCACTGCCGCATCGAACAGCGCCATCCCCTGCGCCAGCAAGCCCGCGATGGCCCCCGCCAGCACATCGCCCGTGCCGGCCGTGGCCAGGGCCGGGTTGCCCCCTGTATGCACGGCGCTCCGCCCATCGGGGGCTGCCACCACGGTGGTCGCCCCTTTGAGCACAACGACCTGTTTCCAGTGCCCGGCGGCATCGGTGGCCACCTGCACCGGGTCTGCGTCCAGGCGCTCGGTCTTGAGCAGACGCTTCATCTCGCCCGGGTGCGGGGTCAGGATACACCGCTCTGCTGGCAGGTGTGTAGACCATGCTTCCATCTCGCTGAGGATATTCAGCGCGTCGGCGTCCAGCACCGTGGGGGGCAGGACATGGGTGGTATCCGCGGCCTGCTCCCCGTCCTGCCCGGCCCCCTGTTCCTGGGAGGCGGCCTCGTCTGCGGATTCTGTATCCGCACGGGTCGGGCGAAAACCAGCCGACCCTTTCTTGCCTCCTGCGCTGCGAGATGCCCCGGCGGACGGTGGTTCCGTGTGCTGCTTCCCAGAACCCACAACCAGCGGCAGGAACCCCACCGACGGCTGAGTCTCAGAGGAGGCTATCCCGAGCAGCGTTTGCAGGAAGAGGCGGGTTGCTTTTTCCTTGCCCAGGCCGGGGCCAATCAGCATAGCCTGATAGGAGGCAAGGTGGGTCAGAAGCTCCTGCGCGGCCTCCAGGCCGGGCGTCCCCACATCGGCTTCGGGCAGGGGGAGCAGGGTCACTTCCGGGCCGCGCCCGGTCAGGGTCATCATACTGCGGGCTGCGGCGAGTGTGACCACCCCCGCCCCTACCCGCCCGGCTCCTCCGGTGGCCAGGGCCGCGGCTCCGGGGTAGTGGAGCGACCCGGCCACTACCAGTACCTTCCCGAAGGTTCCCTTGTGGGCATCCGCGGGCCGGGCGGGGAGCAGCTTGCGCATGGGTTCATCGTTTATCGTTTCACTCATGATCGTCTCCAGATAGGTCGGGGGGATACCGATATCCACAACGGCGATTCTCCCCGCGTGGTCCTTTCCAGGATAGAGCATCACCCCCCGCTTGACCAGGCCGGTTGCCACGGTGACATCGGCCCGGACCGCCACCCCCATCACCGCCCCGCTGTCCGAGTGAATCCCCGTGGGGATATCGACGGCGACGACCGAGAGGGACGGGAGGGATTGGCGGGACGTATTGACGGTCTCAACCATCGTGGCAGGCTTCCCCGCCACGGTGCGGCTTATCCCCATTCCCAACAACGAGTCTATCACCACATCGGTGTCGGTCAGGAGGTTCCGCAGCAAGCGGCAACCGCGGTCTTCGGTTGCCAGGGTTTCGGGCAGGCGGCGCTGACGGCAGTGGTACCAGTTCGCGTCCTGCTCCTGATATTCCCGCCCCCAGACATAGAGCGAGACCCGAAGACCCGCATCGTGCAGGTGGCGGGCCGCGACCAGTCCATCGCCTCCGTTATTGCCCGGGCCGACCAGCACCAGCACCCGTTGTTTGCGAGATGCTCCCGGCAGGCGCAGTATCTCCCGCGCCACGCCGGTGCCGGCCCGTTCCATCAGGCTGTTCCAGCTTGCGCCGTCTTCCACGGTTGCCTGTTCCAGGTGGCGCATCTGGCTGGTAGTCACAAGGTATCTTGATAGGTGAGATGGGGTATTCATCGTTTTTGTGCGTGTTCCTGGTTGAAAGCGGATTCATCGGGGGCGTCGTGGCTCCCGAGCAGAGAAACTTCCGTGACTCGCGAATCGTAGTCATGACCGTTGGCGTAGATTTCAATGCGCCACAGGTAGCGGGTGGTGGGGAGCCACTCCGGGTCGCGAAGTTCGATATGCAGCCGATACCACTCATACCGCTCGGCGCGATAGTAGGTCACGCCCGGTGCCCGTTCAGGCTCCTGGGTCGGGTCGTCGCTGGTATACACGCAGATAACCCGTTCGCGCTCGGGGTCGGTCGGCGTTTTCTCCTTGGTCGTAAAGCGGATCATAATCGGACATTCCGACCCGCGTTCTCCTGCCAGTTCGACTGACTGGTAGAGGATGCGTACCCACGCCGAAAAGACCAGGGAACGGTATTCCGAGATATCAACCCCCTCCCCATGGGGGCCAAGCTCCTGGTAGATGCCAGTGGCAAAGCTCCTGGTCTGCTGGTTGCCGCGAATAAACCAGGCCGCCATCTGGCGCTCGTCAGACGAGCAGTTGTTGTCCTTCTGGGGAGGCGGGCATCCGTGGGACAGGCGGAAGAAGCCCGACGCTCCCGATTCCTCCGGGCCGCTGAACACCGTCCACGTGTGGGCGCGGGGCAGGGTTGGACGGTCTGGTATCGTCGTATTATTATACTCCTCCTCAGTATACTGGCAGAAGTTGCCGTCCTGAACCTGTTCCCAGATGGCGGGCATCGGAGCGGAAGGGACCCCCGATGGGTCAATCACGACACGCTCCCCATCGGACATGGACACGGCATGCTCATCGGACCGGACGGTCGCGGCTCCCGAACGGACCGCTACATCCACGGTGATAAGCTTTTTCGGTTCCTGATCCATAATCCGCACCTGACGGTCCGATGAGGTCATATCGATACTGTAGCTCCCCCCGGGCATCAGGTCAACCCGGGCGGTGTCACCCACCTGGACCTGGAAGGTGACGTTCTGGTAGGGTTGGTCGCTGCGCAGGTCGTAGCGGACGTAGCCGTTGAACTGGCGCAGCACGACCGTCTGTTGCAGCGTATTCCAGCGGGTGGTCTGAAGCTCTTGCAGGAGCAGGTCGGTCCTGGCCCACAGGTCCAGGGTGCTGTGGTCGAAGAGCCGCACCGTCGCCACCTGCCCATACCCGGCCGAGCTTGCGATACGCACCCGGTCGCCCACACTGAGGGACTGCCCGTCGCGGGCCTGCTCAAAGATGGTATGCCCTTTGCGCTGCCATGTCACCCATTCGACCGGCGCCCGGATGAGCAGCGTGCTCCCCTGCGAAATCATCGAGTGGGTGCGGTAGTGCCAGACCCCGTACCCGGCAGAGACGAGCAGGGAGCAAAAGAGGCCGAACGCTGCCAGCATGGTAGCCCAGGCAAGCCGCAAACTTCGGTGGCGGTAGGTCCTGGTCAGGGTCATGGCTGTGCCTTGTGCATTATGAGAGAGGCGGCCCCGAGCATGCCGACCTGGTTCCCCAGGTGGGCTACTTCAATCGGTACCTCCCGGTAGATATCGGCAATGACCCGTTCTTGCACTACCGTTCGTGCCTGGTGGAGCAGCCACGGGTTGGCAGTGACCACTCCTCCCCCCACCAGGATGATTTCCGGGCTGAAGAGGTGGAGGATACTGACAAACCCGATTCCCAACAGTTCGGCCTCTCGCTGCATCAACTCCTGGGAGACCGGGTCGCCCTGCTCTGCGGCGGTGGCGACATCGGCGGCGGTGACGGTCTGGGGGGTGGCCATCTCGTGCAGGATGGTGTGGGGATGGTCGTGCATGGCCCTGGCTGCGGCCCGCTTCAGGGCCGTTCCCGATGCCAGTTGTTCCCACGAGGTTCTCCCCGGTACTCCGACCATCATGTGCCCCAGTTCTGCGCCGCACCCGGCCCGCCCCAGGAGCAGCCTGCCCCCCACGATGACCCCGGAGCCAATCCCCGTGCTGACTGTGATATAGACCATATCGGAGTATCCGCGCCCCCCACCAAAGTGCCATTCCCCCAGGGCGGCAGCATTGGCGTCGTTGGCCAGTTCGACGGGCAGGCCGGTGCGTTCGGCCAGAATAGCCCGCAGGGGAACGTCTTTCCAACCGTCCAGGTTCGGGGTGGTAAAGACGATGCCCGTGGAGGGGTCCAGGGGGCCAGGACACCCGACCCCGACCCCGACGAGGGGTTCACCTTCGGGGACCTGTGCCCGCAGCTGCGTAATATAGGATTCGACCTGCTCAATGACCGGCTGCGGGCCATGCGCGGCTCCGGTTTCGCCGTGCAGGTCCGCTTGAATATGCCCCTCGTGGTCAACCAGAGCAGCCCGAACCTGGGTCCCACCAATATCCACCCCGATGTAATAGTTCACCATAGCCCCTGCTACTTTCTCCCCGGGAACTGGACGACCTGTGCCCCAATTATAACATGGCTGTCTTTCCTACGATGCAGGGCAGCAGTTCTTCACGAAGGGGGAAGCCAACCTGTTGGGGAATGGATGGACTGGTCGACGTGGTCGATGTGGTCGATGTGGTCGACGTGGTTGCCAAGGGTCCGGTCCGGGTTCCATCGCCACCGTGCGAGGGCGGGAGGGGCTGCCTGTGCCTCACCGCACGGTGTAGCCGGACGCACCGCTGCTGCGCTGAATCTGTTCGAGCCGGGTATCGAAGGCGGTGCGGGCCTGCTCGAAGAGGGCCGTAGCATCCTGGAAGCGCAGCGCGGCAAGGTTGGCGTATTCGACCTGGTAGCCGCCGTAGAACTCGACCATGGAGTCGATGGCCTGCATTTCCAGTTCCAGCCCGGCCACGTAGTCGGCGTGGGCCTCGCCCAATTCCTGCGGTGGCTCCATATTGAGCAGGAGGGCGTGGGACTGTTCGACACTGGTGCGGTAGTTCTGGGCGGCGGCGGCATGGACGATGGTGGTGCTGCCGGGACGACCCGTGGTCGAACGGTAGGTTTCTACGGCATCGCGGAGCTGCTGCCGGATGGTCTGCAACCTCCCCAGGTAGTGAATGGTCTTGCTCTCCCGTACGGGGGCGGGTTCGGCGTTCAAGATGGGCACGGCCGTCGGTCGGGCCGGGCGGATGGTCGGCATCGCAACGACCATGGGCATCGGGACCTCCGGGGCTTCTGCCACGGCGGGAATCGTCGGAATGACGGGGGGAAGTGGCTGGCTTTGCTCCAGCGCCAGCGTGAAGGTCTGGTGGATCAGCAGGGCAAGGAAGAGCAGGATGAGGGGGAGGCTCCACACCAGCAGCCCCACCCGGCGCATATCTCGCCGCACCTGCCGCCAGCTCACCCACCAGGACTCGCCGTGTTCGCGGGCTTTGCGCTGAGCCACCGGTTCGCCCACCTTCACGTCGAGCAGCGGGGCCGGTTGGGGAGCACCTTTGAGCAACTGGCGCTCTTCCAGCCAGCGCAACCCCTGGCGGGCGCGTTCGTTGGCCGGGTTGAGCTTGAGCACCGATTGGAGGCAGAAGGCTATCTGGTGGGGGTCGTCAATGACGCCACTCAGCCAGAGCCACGCCCCCTCGTTGTTCGGGTCAAGCTGGACGGAGCGGGTGAGCAACCCCGCTGCTACGCGCCGCTGCCCCCCTCGGGCCGCGGCCACCCCGCGCTGGTAGAGCCGGGTCGCCTCGGCGGTGTTGGACTTCACTCCTTTTTCTGCTGGTTCGCCGGGGGGTTGTTCCACCCGCGAAAGTCGTGATGTGGTCATCAGGTACGCTCTGTGTCCGGTCGGTGTTCGCGGGCCAGTGCTTCTGACCTGTGCTCCGCTAGTGCTCCGGAAGCAATGGGTTGATGGAACGCTGGATGAGCACCGGGTCTTGCACCAGCTTCTTGCGAATCACGTCCCAATATTCTGGCTTCTCATAGCCAAGCTGCCAGATGGCAATACCGGCCAGGTCCATGGTCTGGACCAGTTCGAGTTTCGATTCTAACCCGCGGTCGGTCATAAACCAGACTTCGCGCATGCCCCGTTCGGACTGGTAGCGAAACCAGCTTTCGTCCACGGGGCCGTCGCGGTTGCGCTGCATCAGGTTGACGGTCAGGTCTTGCTCTTCTATCAGGTCTTCGATATCGCCCCAGGGAAGCCCGCGGGCGTTGCCCTGGGGGGGCCAATCGTACCCGTAGAATGGCACGCCGATGAAGACTTTGGAGGGGTCAATGACGGTAGCGGCATATTCTGCAACGGCCTGCACCCAGTAGAGCGGTGCGACGGGTCCCGGCCCACCCCCGCGCCAGTGATAGTCATAGGTCATAATCCGCACCCGGTCGGCATATTGCCCGATGACGGTCCAGTCCTGGAAGCCGCCCAACCCCCCATAATCGCGGTCTTTGGCGTGGACGGCCACAGAGAGGATCTTGCCGTGGACGTGGAGCGCTTCTCCCAGTTCTTTGATAAACGCTGAATAGGCCGGGCGGACGGAGGCGTCGAGGCTTTCGTAGTCGATGTCTATTCCGTCGTAGTTCCGGGCGAGCACCTCGTCAATGATGTTCTGGACATGGCGTGACCGCTGCTGCGGGTCGGATATGATGTTGACAATGATTTCGTAGTTGCCAATGTTGTGAATGCTCGGCAGCACGAGAATATTGTTTTCATGCGCCAGTACGACCAGTTCGTCGTTGCGGTTGCCATAGAGCTGCCCGTTCGCATTGGTTGAATACCAGAAGGGGCTAATCTCATCCAGGATGTCTTTGTTGGCATCGAACGACGCCCGCGCTCCACCGCTCAGCGAGGGAGGCAGCCACGCTACAATGTGTCGCCCGCTCTTGGGGTGGTGCCCGGTGGTGCGAGGGATGGGCGTGCTGACCGTGGGGATGGGAACCACGGAGGTGGCGGTCGGGAAGGTCTTGAGCGGCACCACTTCCTTGAGCACGGCGGGAGCCACCGTTGCCGTGGGTTTCGGGGTGGCGGTTGGGCGTTCTTCGGCCCCGATGATGATGACGGGCCAGTCGGGACGCTTGCTGGCCAGTTGCAGCGTCTCATAGACCAGGATAACCGCTACGGCCAGCGCGGTGAGATAGAGCATCCCAAAGAGCATATTGCGAATGCGGAGGGCAAAGTGATACATAAATTCTGAGCACGCCTCCTGTGAGCAGGCGCTCAATGAATGAACGAACGTAAAAATGAATGAGTCTTAGTAGGCTCCCAGTTCTTCCAGTCGCTCGTCACTGATACCGAAGTGGTGCGCCAGTTCGTGCAACACCGTTCGCCGTATCTCCTGCTTCAGCTTGATGCGGCTCCGGCAATGCTGTTCGAGTGGCTCCTGGAAGATGATGATGGTAGCGGGGAGCGGAGCATACCCACTGCCGCGCCGGGTCATCGGCACCCCTTCGTAGAGACCATACAGGACCTCCCCCGGTCGCAGCCCAATCCTCTGGCGGATGTCCCGCGTGATACGCGGCTCCACGAGCACTTCGACATTCTGGAGGTAGGCGGTAAACTGGGGTGGGAGGGCGTCCAGCACCTCAGCAACCAGCTTTTCGAATTCCCCGGCATCCAGCATGTGCATGTGGCGGCTCAACATCCCCTTTTTTATTTTGTCCGGACCTGACCAGTCCCCCAGACCCGCAGAGTTCGCGCCCTGCACCGGGCATTATACGGGGTTGGACGAGGGGATGTCAAGCCGTTTCTTTGCGCCGCTGGTTTCTGGTGGGCGGTGGTTGGGTGACTGGTTGATGGGGAGGGGAAACCTGTGCTATGATAGGGAAGATATGTCATCTCTCATGCTCCATCGTCTGCCAGATTTCTTGCTCGTTGTGCTGTGTGGCTGGTTGGGAGCAGGGTTGCTGGTCCGCGCTCCGGACAATCGCGTAACCTATTCGTTTGCCTGGTTCTGCGCCCACATGGTGCTTTATGGTCTGACCTCCATTCAGGCCCAACTGACCGAATCCGCGGAGGTGGCGCTGCTCCTGGGGCGGCTCCAGTTTGCCGCGGCGGTGCTGACGCCGGTCGCCTTTCTCCACCTGATGCTGCTCCTGTCTTCTCCGTCTGCCGATGGACGCCCGCCTCCCCTTGCCGCGGCACTTCTGGGTCTCTGCTATGCCACGGGTATGGCTCTGGCCCTGTATGCGCTCTTCTTCTGGCCCCTGCCCGATGCTCCCCCCTCGCGCCTCCCCTGGACCCGGTGGGGGGATTTACAATTCCCGGTCGGTCCTCTGCGATGGGCTGCGGTCGCCCAACAGAGCGTGCCGCTGGTGGTGGTTATCGGCGTGGTCGAACGGGCCCGGCGGCTCCCGCCAGAAGCGGTGCTGGACCGCCGGGCCCGGCGGGTGCTTGCCATTGCCGCCTACCTGGGCATCATCGGCGGGTTGACCGCCATCGTCGCCCGCGAAGTGGGGTTCTCGCCCGCCTTCTCCCAGAGCATGATGGTTCTCGTGATGCTCGTCCTCATCTACACGGTGCTGTCTCACCGCACCCTGCTGCCTTCTCGCCTGTCCCGTCGTTCGTTTCTCCACTCCATCCTGGTCAGCCTGTTCACGGCGTTCTATGTCGTGCTGGTGCTGATGCTCGAATGGGTGATTGGGGAGGTGCTCCATATCAACACGCCGCTGGTTACGGCGCTCTCTATTGTCGGGTTGGCCGCGGCACTGGGACCCGTTGGGGAGTGGCTGCGCAGCCAGATAGACCGGCGCTTCTACCCGCGGGAGTTTGACTATCGCCGCCTGGTGCAGTCGTTCAGCGACGAGCTTTTCGAGTGTGGCGACCTGACGCACCAGCTTCAGTCTGGCCTTGCGTCCATCTGTCAGGCGCTCGAAGTGCAGGCGGGGTTGGTGGCAGTCGCCACGCCAGATGGTCTGGCAACCCGCGCATCCTACGGGCAGGAGGACCCTCACCTTCCCGAACGGTTTCCCCTCGCGGCGCTGCCGGTCGAACCCCAGAACCTCACGATACCCTGGGAACCGTGGGCACCGGCCCGTCTGGTCATCCCGCTGCGGCGCGGAGAGGAGCGCGTCGGGGTGCTGGCGCTCGGCCCGCGCAACCCCGATGCTTCGACGCCGACCTTCAATGAGACGGAACAGGCGTTGCTTACCCACCTGAGCACCTATCTTGCGCTTACCATTGACCACGCGCAGGCCCGCGACGACCACCAGGCCGCGCTGGTCACGCTCACCGAACAGAGCCAGATGCTCCGCCTTCAGCAAGACCAACTGGCGCAGCAGACGACCAGCGCGGCCCGCCGGGCCGCGGCATCGGCGGGTATCCGGGTCTTTGCGCTTGGTCCGCTCCGCGTGGAGCGCGATGGGGAGGCGATTACACGGTGGGGCGGCGACAAGGCAGGCACCTACCAGGCCGAGGCGCTGTTCGCGTTTCTGTTCGACCGCCGGGGCAAGGGGATTACCAAGGACGAAGCCGCGGAAGTTATCTGGCCTGACCTGGAGATATCGAAGGCCGACAGCGCCTTCCACCGCACGCTTGCGGCGCTGCGGCGCACACTGGAGCCGGGCCTCAAGCGGGGCAATCAGAGCCGCATGATACTCTATCACCATGACCGCTACTGGCTCGACCCGGCCAGCATCGCGTGGTGCGATACGGAGGAGTTTATTACTACAGCCGAGCAGGGTATCACGCTGTTTCACCAGCAGCAGCCTCGCGAATCGTCCGCCTTTCTAGACCGGGCCAATCAGTTGTACCGGGGGGATTATATGGATGATTGCCCCTTTTTCGGGGACTCGTCGTATGTGGAAGAGCAGCGCGGGATATTGCGGTCCCGCTATATCGAGGTTCAGCTTGCGCTCGGGGCTATCTACGAGGTTCACGGGCGGGCGGGGGAGGCGGCATCGGCCTATCATCGGGCACTGGCGCTCAGCTTCGATGGGTGCCCCGTTGCTGCGGAAGGGTTGAGCCGTCTACAAGAAAACTTGAGTGCATGAGCATGAGGAGGAAGGGGATTGAAACGAACGATGCAGAGGTATGAACGATGGGGTCGGGAGACCGGGAGGGAGAGGGGGAAGGGGAGCGGAAGCGGGATGGTGCTTCTGGTCGCTGCCCTGATGCTGACCCTGCTGGCAGCGTGCGGCTCCTCTGCGCCCGAAGGCGAGGAGCGCGGCGGGCCGGGTGACCCGGAGGCGGGCCGGCAGCTTTTCTTCCATACCCAGGAGATGACGGGGGGACCAACCTGTAGCACCTGCCATACGCTGGAGCCTGATGAGCCGGCCATCGTGGGGCCGAACCTGAGCGGGGTGGCGCTGCGGGCGCGGGTGCGGGTTCCTGAGCAGTCGGCAGAAACCTACCTGCGCAAGTCTATCCTGGACCCCTATGCCCACGTCGTGGAGGGCTACCAGGAGGGGATTATGGTGCGAAACTATGAGGATTATCTGACCCCGCAGCAGGTCAACGACCTGGTGGCCTTTCTGCTGACACTGGAGTAGCGGGGAGGGGTCCCGCTGCCCCCCCATCTTGCCCAGAGGTCCGCAGCGTCAGACAAGACGCTCCCCTGGTTATACCAGATTCGGATAGTATCGTTTCACCACCCCCTGGTATCTTTGTGGTTTTTTTGTGGGTTCAGGCGAAGATGGTCTGAGGGGGACAGGTATTTCCCGGCCCCCCCAACTTGCGGTGCGAGTTTCGACCCGCCTCGCTTCCTTCCTCCCGTCGCTCGCCTTCCGTCCTACTTCCGGATGAGCGGCAGATACACCAGGGGCGGACCCGCTGGTTTTGCCTGCGGTGGGTGGAGGTTGTCACCGGTGTCATCCCCGAGCAGCGTCACCCAGGCCATGGCCTCGCTCACCTCGAAGGTCGTGGTCGGCACCACCGTCGCCAGGTTGTGATACTGCTCACCCACGGTTCCCGTCATAATGCGTGTGCGGTAGCGCAGCGTGAGGACCCCGGGCCCCTCATCGCTCCCCGCGGGAATGGTCAGGCCGCTCCACGTAAGCTTGAGCGAGTCCGACACCGTTTCGGTGGCGGGTTCGGAGCTGCCTTCGGGCACCATCTGAACCAGTTCGGCGTTTTCGGGCAGCATATCCTCGACTGTCACTCCGCTGATGCTCGATGGCTGCGGGTTGACCAGGGAGACTTGATAGTCGAAGGGGCTTCCCTCCAGGATGTAGGGGTGGTCCACCACCTTGCCAATCTGCGGGTTGTCGGGCGCACACACCGTGATGGTGTCGGTCATGGCTCCCTGCTGCACAATGATACCATCGGTGCTTTCCAGGTTCGAGGAGACTTCGACCGGGGCGGGAGACCAGATGGCTCCTACCTCGCACACCACGTCCAGCACCAGGCTGGCCGAGGGGTTGTCTCCCGCGGGGGCGGGGAGGGTCAGGTCGTCCCACTCCAACTGCACGGTGCCATGCTCCAGGTCTCGCCGCACCCACGGGAGCGGGGCCGAAGACCCCATCCCCACGTAGTTCAACCCCATCGGCAGGGTGATGACCGCCGTCGTCCCACCGTAGGCATAGATATTCTCGTTTTCGACCTCCACGCGATACGTCACCTGCTGCCCCGGTCGTTCGCACAGCCAGGGAGAGGTAAACGACGCTTCAACCGTCGCCAGGGGCGTCACCGTGACCGACACGGAGGCTCCTTCGCTGGCAATCATAGCCGACCACCCCTCCGGCGGCACCACACTGAGCGAACTTGAAAACATCCCCGGTTCTTCGCCGGTCATGGCCACATAGGTCAGTGTGACCGCTTCTGTGGTTCTCAGAGCGGGGAAGGTCCAGGTCAGGCGGGTCTGATTGCCGATGGTCTGCTCCATCTCTGGCATGGTCGTCAGCGAACCCGATTCGTCCATCCGGACGAAGGTAAACCCGGCTGGCAGGATATCTTCAACCCGCACATCCAGGGCGGCTTCCTCCTCGCTGGTGTTCCGAACCGACAGCGTGTAGACCAGCCGGTCCTTCAGGCTGGCGCGGGAGCGGTTCACCTCCTTCGCATATTCAATGTTCCCCGTCTGCTGAATGGGCGGGTCTACTATGACCGTGCCGGTGTCCTCTTGCGGCTCGAACGGCTCTTCGGAGATGACCACGACCCGGTTCTGGTGGCTGGACTGCCATTCCCCTGACTTGAGGCGCATCTGATATTGCAGCACCAGCATACCATTGCTCTGGGCGTTGGTGGGTGGGATGGTCAGGTCATTCCACGCCATAGTATTCCGATTGAGCGGGTCGAACACTGGCTCCGGACCCTGGACCATCGTGGCAAATTCCAGGTTGTCGGGGAACTCGTCTTCGACTGAGACCCCGCTGACTGCCGTGGCCTTCGGGTTGACCAGCGTTATCTGGTAGAGCACCAGGCTCCCCACCGGCGCGTTCGGCGGGTTGACCTCCTTCCCGACCGAAGGCAGTTCTTCTGGCAGACAGGGCACGACCATGGTTGATTGCCCCGCCACCGGGTACGGGGGTATCGCGCCATACGAGGTGGCGGCAGAGATGTGCGGTTCCAGCACATTCCAGACGTGCCCGACCTGGAGTTGCACCCCGACGCGCACCCGTCCGAACAACCCCTCTGACGCGCCCGGCACCGACACCGACCGCCAGGTCAGCGTGGTGGTCAGGCCATCCCGGGTCGTTCGCACCACCGGTTCGGGCATCGTGTCATCCAGGGTCCCCAGGTAGCGCAGACCGATGGGCAGCGAGATGACCACGGTTGTGTCGGGGAACGCCTGCGGGTTGGTGTTCACGATTTCAAACCGGTAGGGAATGAGCCTGTCCGGAGGGTCACACGTCTCCGACACACTGAGCGTCGAAGAGATGGTCGTGAGGGGGGCGATAGACACGGGCACTCCGATGCCGCCGGTGGGTTGGGCGACCCATCCGGAGGGCGGCGTCAGCGTCACGAAGTTCGCGTGCGACCCGATGGATGCAGTAGTGCGGACGCGGTAGGTGATGGTGAGCACCTCAGCCGCCTCAAGCCGCGGCAGGGTCCAGCGCAGCCGCCACTGCTGCCCTCCGACCATCTCGGCCCCTGGTTCATCGGTCACGACGCTCGATGGGTCAAGCCCGATATAGGTGAACCCCTTCGGCAGCGTGTCCACAACAATCACGTTTTCGACGGGCATCAGGGTGCTTTCGTTGCGCACCTCCAGCGAATACACCGCTTCGTCGTTCAGTCCCACCCGGCTCCGTTCGGCATGCTTGTCAAACCTCACCACGCCGGGCGCGACGCGGATGGGCACCTCGGTGGTTGTTATCTCAAAGGGCACTCCCGATGAGGTAGAGATGATGGTCGCACGGTTCGGGTACACATCTTGAATGCTCCCGGACATCAGGCGGACCTGATACTCCAGAACGACGGTCCGGACGGCTTCCCCGCCGCGGGCCGGGATTTCCAGGTCGTTCCACACCAGCGTGTTGGTGTCGGTGATAATCTCCGGTGCTGGACCTCGAACCATTCCGACAAACTGGACCGCGCCCGGCAGCACATCCTGAACCGAGGCCGTGATAGGCTCGTCGGTCGGGTTGGCAAGCGTCACCTGGTAGTGGAACGTGTCTCCAACGGAGACGTCCGGCTGGTCCACCACCTTGCCCATAGAAGGACGTTCCGGGGCGCAGGGGACGATATCCGGTTCGAGCGAAACCCCCTCCCGCTTTTCCCAGGGAGGAATAATCCCGTCCGGGCTGGTGGCCTCGATGGACAGGTTCAGCGGTTCCCAGATGTCGCCAAGTTGCAACTGGAGTTCTAGCACCACCTGCGTGAACGGCCCATCTGAAGCGGGCACCTCCACCCCATACCAGGTGAGCACGGTTTGTCCTTCTTTGACCTCGATGCTGTCGGGAGCAGGGGTTTCTCCCAGGATTTGAACAAACGACAACCCGATGGGCAGGCGGGCTATGACCGTCGTATCGGTATATTCGTGGGTGTTGGTATTGAGCAGGACGATATTGCCATCAATCGTCGTCCCCTGGCCTTCGCAGGTTCGACCGGTGTCGAACGAGGGAGCGATGGTCATGAGCGGCTTGACAATGGTCATCGGAGCGATATCGCCCTCGGGCGTGGCCGTCCAGACCTCGTCCGGAGGAACCACACTGACCTGACTGCGATATTGCCCAACCACCTCCCCCGTGCGGGACAGATAGCGAATGGTAAACGTTTCGAGGGACTCAATGGTGATATCGTCCCAGGTCAGTTCCAACCGGTTGTCGGCGGTCTGCTCAATCCGCGGCCTGCTCATCACGTCGCTGGAGGGGTCCATCTCAACATAGGCAAACCCCTCGGGCAGCATATCCCGCACCGTCACCCCCGTGACGGGCAGGTCTTTGTTTTCGTTGCGCACCTCGATGGTATAGACCAGGATATCCCCCAGGCTGGCTTCTGCGCGGTCTACCCTTTTCAAATATTCCAGGATGGCCGTCCCCGGGACGGGGGTTGAGGTGGGGGGAAGCGGGGTCGGCGTAAAGGTCGGGTAGCGCGAGGTGGGGGTAGGAGAGGGTGTCTTTGTGGGAGTAGCCGGGGCCGGGGTCGGGTCGCACTCCGGCGGACGGTTGTAGCTCACCTGCACGGTCTCGGGCGGTATCATCCGCACCAGCAGCGGAACCCCTACCGATTCAATCAGAAAGTTCGCTTCATTGACGTAGGGTTGGGTCGACGGGCAGGAGCTATCCACAAAGGCCGAGAAGGTCACGGCTATCTCCTCGCCGGGACCGAGCGACACCAGTTCCCACGCCACGTCGTTGGACATGGCCATCTCTTCGCGCTGCTCGGTGTAGCCCCCCTCGGCCTGCTCCGCAAACACAAACGACCCCATATTATCATACAGCCCGACCTGGTAGGTATGCTGGCTGCCCGTGTTTCTGGCCCGCAAGGTAACGTTCACCGGCTCTTTCGGGCTGAGACCAGTGGTGCGGTCCACCAGTTTGTCCACCTGAATCGGCGGGTTTATTTCCATCAGCACCAGGGTCGGACCGTGCGCGATAACGCTTTCCTCCCCTCGCGCAACGGTGGCGTTGTTCCGGTAGGTCGTATAGTAGTAGCCATCCACATCCAGGCCATAGCTCAGTTGCAGCGTGGTGTTGGCCGGCACCGTGACATCCTCCCAGACCACCATGCCGCAGGTCCCTTCCTGCCCCTCCTGCGCGGGGTTGGTTGGCTCGAAGGGCTGCCCGTCGAGCGTGGCCGAACCATCGACATACGAGAAGCAGGCTCCGTCTGTCTTCTCCCCCGGCAGGTGGTTGGTAATCACCACGTCTTCCGCGGTGGTCGAGCCATCATTTTTGATTTCAATGGTGTATTGAAAGTGTTCGTGGCGCTCTTCCACATAATAGTTATTGCGGAAGTTCGTCGTGGCCCCGCTGTCGGCAGGGGTAATCCGGTAGGAGAGGCGAGGGCGGATGTTGACACTCCCGCCCGGCACATCCTGGGTGCAGGCCGAGGGGATATTGGCCGGAGCCATGAAGCTGGCCCGGGCGCTGCTGGAGTTGTTGGCAAAATCGCCCTGCACCTGAACGGTCAACTGCTCGACCGCGGGGGTGGTGATAGACCCGGCGTCCATATCGAACGTCCATACGACCGTGCCGCCGGTCTCGCTGCCCGCGGGCGCACTCGATGGGGAGGGGGTGGCCGAGAGGTAGAAGACGTCGGATGGCAGGTCAAACGTCATCTGCCCCCCATTGATCGGCTGGTCGTAGAAGTTCTCCACGCGGATGACCAGGCTCGTCGTATTGCCAAAGGGAATATCCTGGGGGGAGACGGTGATGGACGCGATATGTACCGGCGTCACCACGGTGATGGCGGGGTTCCCGCCAGGGTCCGTGATGTGATAGCGCTCCTGCTCCTCTTCGTTCTGGAAGGGGATTTCATCGCTCGTCACGTAGTAGCCATTGCTCCGGAGCGTCTCACACTGGACCGGCTGGTTGAGCTTGCGGTAGGACACGGGCAGGTCTATCGTCTCGCCGGGGAGGAGCGGGCCGGGGATTTCCCACCGCACCCGCGGGTTGTCGGCGGTGCCGCTATCTATCAGGTAGTCGCTGTCGCTGGCGACAAACTCGCTCCCCTCGGGCCAGGTGTCTTCAACCACGATGTTCGTGGCTTTGCGGGCATCCTGCCGAATATGCCCGTCCTTGACATCGCCCGGGTTGGTGGCGTTGCCGACATGCAGCACGAACGCCCCTTCTTGCAGAGGATAGATAGCCTCGCTGGTGACACTTTCCTTGCTGATGGAAAGGATAGGCCCGATGAGCATGGTCAGGTTGGTGTGTTCGGCTGTGGGGATACTCGAACGGTCAAAGAAGAGGCGGGCCGAACCCGATGGGCGGATGAGGGGGCCGTTGGTCTTCGGATAGATCGTCTGGTTGGTTTGCAGGAGCACGCTGAAGCGTCCTCCCTCGCCCGCGCCAAGCGTGCCAATGTTGTAGCGGGCCTTCCCGCTGATGTCCGGTTCCTCCATCAGGCTGACCGAAGGCCCCGCCACGCTGTCAGGGATTACATCGCAGCCATTGGCGCAATATTGCCACACATTCCCGTTGGTGCTTGGCTCGGGGGCAAAGTTCGTCCAGATAGCTTCAAGCTCGACCCGGCTGGCGTCTTCATCGCCCGTGTTGGTATATACGTAGGTATAGACAATCTCGCCGCCGGGGAGAACGGTGGAAGGGAGCTGCACCTCCACGTCCATCATAACGGCACTGAGCGGGAGGTCAGCTGGTTTCGTTCGGGCGTCTTCTTCCCCGCTCCCACGGGCCGGGCCGGGCAACCAGGGAGCCGGAGCCAGACCGGGCGCTTCTCCGTCAGGCAGGGGGGCGGTTGACATGGGGGTTGTGGTGGCTCCCCGCACCTTCACGAGAGCGAAGGGGAGAAGAGCACAGAGGGTCAGAAGAAAGATGACACCTATCAGCCTGCTGTTCCGATGGCGAAGCCATTCATCCATCATTGTATGCACCTCTTGCGTTGAATTTATGGAACAATAAATCGGATAATCAAGGGAAGGTAGGTTGCGGTGACTTCGGTCTGCGTTTCGGCTCCCCAGGAGCGGTTGATATCGTTCAGAAATTGGGCGAGTTCCGACTCGGCGTCTGGCACCACCAGATGGTTGTGCCCCAGGCGAATGTCAAACAACCGGCTCAGTTGGGCCAGTTCGGGGGGAATATCGCCGCTCAAACGGTTGTATTCGAGCGCGAGTTCTTCCAGGTTGGTCAGGCTGCCCAGTTCGGGGGGGATAGTCCCCTCCAGGCGGTTGTGGTCAAGGTAGAGGATTTCCAGATTGGTCAGGCTGCCCAGTGCGGGCGGGATGGAGCCGCGCAGTACATTGTTCTGCATCTGAAGCTCGCGCAGTTCGACCATCCCCCCCAGTTCGGAGGGAAGGGTCCCATCCAGCGCGTTGTCAGAGAGAAGCAGTTCGTGCAGGCTCGTCAGCCGGCCCAGGCTCGACGGAACGCCCCCTCTGAGCTGGTTGTCATATAGGTGAAGCTTCTGGATGCTCCCCAGGTAGCCCAGGCTGGCTGGCAGGGTTCCGCTCAGTTCGTTGCTGTGCAGCACCAGCGTGTGGACCTTCGACAGCCCCCCAAACGAAGTGGGGATGGTCCCGCTCAGGCGGTTCTGAGAAAGGTCAAACTCCTGGACGCTGGAGAGGCTCCCGAGGGCGGAGGGGATCGTTCCACTCAGTTCGTTGCTGTGCATTCGGAGCGTTTCCAGGCTGGTCAGGCTGCCGAGTTCGGGGGGAATCGTGCCGGTGAGCACATTGGACGACAGTTCCAGTTCTCTCAGGCTGGTCAGGTTGCCCAGTTCGGGGGGGATGCTCCCGCCCAGGCGGTTGTTCCCCAGGCGAAGGTGTTGCAGGCTAGTCAGGCTGCCCAGTTCGGGGGGGATACTCCCGCCAAGCTGGTTTTGCACCAGGCTCAAGTCCTGGAGGCTGGTCAGGTTGCCCAGTTCGGGGGGGATGGCTCCGCTGAGTCGGTTGGCCCCGAGGCTCAATTCGGTCAGGTGGGTCAGGTCGCCCAGTTCGGGCGGGATGGTTCCGTCCATCTCGTTTGCGCTCAACTCAAGCTCAACCACGTGCCCGTCGCGGCAGGTCACACCCTCCCAATCGCAGGGGGTGCTGGTCTGATACCAGTCGCGCTTGTATTTCCATTCGGAGCCGTTGGTACTGGTATAGAGCGCCACGAGGGTCAGGCATTCGGATGGGGGGATTTCAGCCACGACTGAGCAATCGGTCGCGGCGTGGACGGGGGTTCCGGTACCGATAAAAAACGCCAGTACCACCAGAAAACTGGCAATACTGGCCACCAGCAGGTGACGGATATTCGCCCGAGCGCCTCGAATGCCTCGAGCGCCAGTCGGTGTTTGTTTCATTCCTCACAACCCTGTTTATGTCAATTGTCCAGAGGGGACACTCACCCGAATCTTGCGCGGTGGAAGCCACGCCACTTCAGTGGCAGTGGAGGAAACCGCGCTCCTCTTTTCTTTTACTCCAACCATTCCACAACGTCGTCCTGGGCTGGTTTTTCGCCTTACGGCGGGAAAACC
>DAOTUF010000210.1:0-3264 GCA_034437495.1 Chloroflexaceae bacterium
GCAGGGGGAATCTCCAGAACCCCTTCAACCCTCCCCGTCTGCGGCAGGGTGGCGTCGTAGCCGCGCAGCACCGCCAGTTCATACCCAAGCGAACTGACCCGCACGTCGTCGGGCATCCCGTTGCTCGCGGGGTGCCGCTCCAGCCGCCCCCGCTCAAAATACTGCACCTGGAGCATCTGGTCGCCAACCTGCTCCCACACCGGCTCGCTGAGGGGGTAGCCCAGGGTTTCCAGTCCCCCACTGGCCTCCCAGAAGCTCAGGAACGGCCCGTCTACTGCGTAGCCGGTGGCATCGAAGACCCGTAGCCCGGTCGTCGACACATAGGCCGGTGGTGGGTCAAACACGCGCCAGATAGCTTCAGCGTATTCCGCGCCGACCCGCCCCACCAGCACCCGTGGACCGTCCGGGCCGTCGTGATATTCCAGGCGACCCCGTTCAAAGTACTGGACAATAACCCCCGCTTCCTCCATCGTGGCGGTGACGGGAGCGCCGAAAAGCTGCTCGCCCTGGTGCTCTCGCCAGTAGGCCAAAAAGCCATACTGGTTGTCCAGGCGGTGCCCGGTCAGGGGGTGGATAAACCCCGTCTCCTGAGCACGCAGTCCCACGCTCCCCCCCCACAGCCCCACCAGGAGAACCAGCAATGTCACCAACACGGCCATGCGCTGCTGTTTCACCATAATCTTACTCCTTCCAGGCTCCTGTTTCAAAAATCCAAACAACGGTCATTCTTCTGTCCCTTTTCCTTCTGTCCCTTTTCCCGAGCCGCTTCTTTGTTTATACATGGTATAATATTCATATCAATTATACACCATAGATAGGGAGAGATGCATATGCGAGACCTTTCCAGCGACCTTGAAAGCCTCCAGATACGCTTTGAATCCATTCGGAGGCATCTTTGACCTGGAGACCAGCCACCAGGAAATAGCCCATCTGGAGCAGCGGGCCGCCGAACCCGACCTCTGGAACAATCCGAAGGAAGCTCAAGGAATCCTTCAGCGCCTCGCCCGCCTCAAAGAGGAAACCGAGGCGTGGGGCCGGCTGGATGCCGACCTCACCAGTATGGCCGAATTGATTGAACTGGCCGTTGCCGAAGAAGACGAATCGCTCCGCGAGGAGACCCGCGCCGAACTCGCCGCGCTCGAAGCCGAGATTGCGCAGCGCGAAGTTACGACGCTGCTGAACGGGCGCTACGACGACCGCGACGCCTTCCTCTCCATTCAGGCGGGGATGGGCGGTACCGACGCGCAGGACTGGGCCGAGATGATGCTCCGGATGTACCTGCGGTGGGCCGAAGCCCGGCGCTACCAGTCCGCCATTGTGGACATCAGCCCGGGGGATGAAGCCGGGCTGAAGAGTGCCACCCTGGAAATCCGCGGCCCCTACGCCTATGGGCATGTCAGGGCCGAAACGGGCGTCCACCGGCTCATCCGGCTCTCGCCCTTCAACTCGGCCAATATCCGCCAGACCTCGTTTGCCCGCGTGGAGGTGATGCCAGAAGTGGACGACGCGCCAGAGGTGGTGATCAATGCGGATGATGTGCGTATTGATGTGTTTCGGAGCACCGGCCACGGGGGGCAGGGGGTCAACACCACCGACTCCGCCGTGCGGCTCACCCACCTCCCTAGCGGCATCGTGGTCACATGTCAGAATGAGCGTTCGCAGCTCCAGAACAAAGAAACCGCCCTGCGGATTTTGCGCGGTCGGTTGCTCGAACGCGAGTTGCAGCGCCAGAACGAAGAGCGGCAAAAGCTGCGCGGCGAATATCGCCAGGCCGATTTTGGGAACCAGATGCGAACTTACTACCTGCACCCGTACACCCTGGTCAAAGACCACCGCACCAGCGAAGAGACCAGCGACGTGTGGGGGGTGCTTGATGGCCATCTTGACCCGTTTATTGAATCATTCTTACGGTGGAACCTATCCCATGAGACATAACCCTTTCCGTCGCTTCTTGCGTCTCTGCTTCCGTCCCTTCCAGCCGGTGCCTCGTATCCTGGGGATGCTCGGGATACTCGGGGGACTGGGTATGTTCGGGGTCGGGGTGCGGGGCGGGCCGGTCGCTGCCCACCCGTCCCACGCTGCCGACCTCGCCGCCATCAGCGTGGTGGAGAGCACCGCTCAACCGGACTTCCCCTACGATATCACCTTCTCGCTCACGGCAGAGAGCAGCGCCGAACCCATCGAAGAAGTGATGCTGCTCTATGGCGCGTCCCGTGGCGAGACGATGACCATTGCCGAAGCCGAGTTTGAGCCGGGCACCCGCGTGGAAGCCCGCCACGTGCTCGATACGCAGGTCTTCTATATGCCCCCCGGCGTGGACCTGACCTACCAATGGATGATCCGCGATGCGGCGGGCAACGAGCAAGAAACCCCACCCCAGAGCCTCACCTACCACGACGAGCGCTTCGACTGGAACGAGCGCACAGCGGAGAACGTGACGGTCTACTGGTATCGGGGAGGGGAAGCGTTTGGGGATGCCCTGATAGAAACTTCCGTGCAGGCATTGACCAATCTGGAAGGGGAAATCGGCGCAACGGTTGAGGAACCCGTCAAAATCTACATCTACGCCACCATCAACGATATGCGCTCGGCCATCCAACCCAACTCGGTCGAGTGGGTCGGCGGGGAGGCTCGCCCCGGCCTCGGCCTGATTATCGGGGCCATCTCCCCCGACGACGTGCTTGAAATCGGGCGGTTGGTGCCCCACGAACTGTCGCACCAGGTCTTGCACCAGGCGACCGAAAACCCCTACGGCGGGGTTCCGCGCTGGTTCGATGAGGGATTGGCGATGTACAACCAGGAGACCATGATGATGGGCATGGAAAGTATGGTCCAGGAGGCGGCTCGCACCGGCCAGCTTATCCCCCTGGAAGCGCTGGCCTCCAGCTTCCCGACCGACCCGCAGCAGGCGCTCCTTTCCTATGCCCAGAGCCACAGTGTGGTTTCCTACCTCATCGAAACGTATGGCACCGAAGCTACCGAAAACCTGGTCGAAGCGTTCAAGGAGGCCACGCCCCTGGAGGAAGCCCTCCAGACGGTGCTTAACCGCTCGGTGGACGAACTGGACGCCGAATGGCGCGAAACACTGCCCGTGGCTACTATCCCGACCCGTCCGACCGCCACCCCGCAGCGCTCCGCCCCCGCGGACCGCTTCGAGGGCGACCCGGTGGAGCCAGTGGTGCCGCGTCAGCCAACTATCCCCCCTCCCCCCCTATCGAGCGTTCCGACCGCGGGTCCCCCACCAACCCCGGCCCCCCAATCGCC